>JABDJT010000427.1 GCA_013003335.1 Verrucomicrobiales bacterium
TCGCCAGCACGGCCAGCGAAATCGCCCCGGCCGAATACCGGCTCGCGGGCGATCGCAAAATTCGCAGCAACACGGCCAAAACCAGCGCCACAGCCGCGCCCTGCCAGAGAAAGTGGACCAAAGTCCAGCCGACCGATTCAATTGCATTCCAAACATTCATTTCGCGGTCTCCCCATTTCGTTTGTTGTGTTCCAATTCGTCCAAAAGTTGCCGGATCTCGGCCAATTCCTCCTCTGTCGCCGGATTTTCCGACAGCGCCTGCATCACCATCCGCCCGGGCGCCCCGCCAAACGCCCCGTGCAATAGATGCTGCACCAGTTGCCGCTGCGTTTTTTCCGCCTCCATCGCCGCGGTGTACACGTGGGACCGCCTCGATTCGTCCCGTGTCACCAATCCCTTGTCCGCCATTTTCTGCATCAATTTCAGCGTCGTCGTGTATCCCGTCGCCTTCGTTGAGACCAACGCTTCATGCACCGCCCGTACAGTTGAGGGCCCCTCGTTCCACAGCACCTGCAAAATCTCCAGCTCTGCTTCCGTTGGCCTCGGTTTGGTTCGGGTCTTTTCGCTCATCGATGACTTTATACGACAATCTTCGTAGTTTTGTCAACGACAGCTGTCGTACTTTTACATTTTCTTTACGTCTCCCCGATTTTTCAGACATATCCCACGACCGGCCATCCACGAACCAACAGGGTTCGTTCGCCAAACGTACCCGGTTGATTCGTTTTCGCTCGTTTTTCTGCTTCCGGCTTGTCAAACCCCTCCCGCTTTGGCAAAATACCTCCCGAAAAATTTTGGAAATCGAAGAACCAGATCCGGACCAGCCTTCCGCCATTTCGACCGGCAACCCGGTTCGACAATTGGCCGTGTTTCTCGAAAATCAGACCGGTGCGCTGCTTTCGATTGTCCAGTTGCTCAGCGACAACAATGTCCTGGTCCTGGGGCTGTCAGTCCGCGATTCGATTGATGCGACGGTTGTCCGACTGATTGTCAGCGACCCCGAAACGGTTGAGGCGATTTTCATGGAACGGGGAATCGCCTACTCCATGACTCACATTCTCGTTGTGGAATTGGCCAATGGCGCGGAACAACTTCCGTCGACGCTTCGCAGCATCATGAACGCCGAGACGAATATTCATTTCGTGTATCCGATCCTGACCCGTCCGAACGGGAAACCGGCAATTGCGCTCTGCGTAGAGGACAATGAATTCGCCCGGCGCGTGCTAACGGACGAAGGCTACAAAGTCCTGATGCAGGAAGATCTCAGCCGCTGACTTTTCCGGTTTTTCACAAAAAAGCCGCCCTCGAACGAATCGAAGACGGCTTTTTGTGTCCCTTGGTTGTGGTTGTCGAGAGAACTCGTCAACGATGAGACGGGTCAGAATCCTTTCATTGTATTACCGGCGGCCAACACGAGGTAAGCCGCGATCGCCAGCCAGAATTCGTAAACACCGATCACAGGGATGGTGGGCACGAAGTTTCCGACCAGTGCGAGAATGCCCAAAATTAAAGCGATCAGAAAGGACATCTTGCTCGGCGGATTAATTCTCATTTGCTAGTCCTCCAAGAATGGTGGTTTCATGCGGTTTTCAGGCTGACAGCCCATTGAAATGAGACCAAGGAAAAACGTCAGAATAGGGACATTTTTAAAATTTGAATAAAAAACTGGATATTTACTAGAATTTTTATTAAATTTCAGAGTTCTGAAACTTTTGAAACAATCCACTTTGTAAGCCCCCTCCGCGGATGAAAGCACGAATCCTTATTATTGATGACAACGTCAATCTCACGACGCTACTCTCGCGCGTCCTGACCAAGCACGGTTACGAGCCGGTCGTTCAAAATGATTCCGTTCAGGCTGTCGAGACCGCCCGCCGCTGTGAACCCGACCTGATTTTGCTCGATGTCATGATGCCGAACCTGGACGGCGGCGACGTTCTGGCGGTGCTCCGGAATGATCTTCAGCTTCGCAATGTTCCTGTCGTTTTGTTGACCGCACTCGCCCGTGAAGCCTCCGGACTCGGCAATCTAGGGGGAATTCAAAGCCCTGTTCTCGGCAAACCGATTCAACTGGGCGTTTTGATTGACGAAATCGAAGCGCAACTGAAGCGTTTCTCCACCGCCCCGAATCTCCCGGCGCAAAGTGCCTGATCGATCCTATCGAATCGACGCCAACAGCGGCTTGCGGTGCCGCTTGCTCTTCGCCGCGCTGACCGGTTTGTGCAATTCGTAAACCTCACCGGTGCTGCTCAGGATAAAGATTTCCCCGCCCGGTCCCGGCCGAATCGCACTGACCCGGGCTCCGGCCTCGCGGTTTTCCTCCGGATCAGAAATCAGTTTCAATTCCCCCGCCGACTCGTCCGGCTGCGCCTTGGCTGCAATCAGGCGTCCGCCCGTCGTCGCGGCGATAATTTTTCCGGCCAGCGTGGGAAAGCGTTCGCCCCGATATACGAATCCGCCCACCACCCGGTCGGATCGTCGGGAAAACTCGACCTGCGGAGCCGTCACGCCTTCAGTCGGCCGCGTTCCTTCGCTCGGGGGAAAGAAAAATGATCCTTCGCACAAGTCCCACCCAAAGTGTTCACCGCCGTATTCGCTGATGTTGATTTCTTCGAGATTCTCCGCCCCGGTATCGCCGATGCAAAGCCACTCCCGGAAGGGATCGAACTGGATTCCACGCGGATCCCGCAACCCGTAGCACCAGATCTCCGGCATGGCGTTATCAATCACCGCCAGGGGGTTGCGACGCGGAATTCCGTATTTCCCGTTCAATGAATTTCGCCCGAACGGGTCAATCCGCAGCACCTTCCCGTAGGGATTGGCCAGCGACATCGCGTTGCGGGAAGCGGTATTCCGCCCCACTTCGCCGGAGGCTCCGTCGCCGACAGACACAAACAGATATCCACGGTGATCAAACGCAAGCCCGGACATGTTGTGATCGGCTCCCGGTTGGCTCAGGCGGAGGATTTCACGGCGCTTCCCGCTGAACACCTCCTCTGTCGGATCTTCGGTATGAAACTCGTAGAGCACATCCTGATGGTGTTCATGAGCGTTTGCATACTCCGGGATGAAATCCGGATCCTTCGTGCCTGCTTTTTCCGGTACGATTGCAAAAAATCGACCGTGCCCCTTCGACTCCGGGTTCAAAAAACCGGGATGAATTGTAAAGCATGAGAACGGAATACCCACACCTGCCTGCTGTTCGTCTGCCAGGTTGAGAAACTCGGTCGCAGAATCAGTCGCCCCCCGCGGAATCCGGCGGACCAGGCCGCTTTCATCCAGCAAAAATCCATTGCCAGACAGATCAAAAGCCAGGTCGGACGGCGCTTCACTCCGCGCATAAACCACGGGCGAAGCTTCAAGCGGCCGATCGTGAGTCAGGGGCACGGGATTGTTCGACGGAACACCGGGCGAATCGAATGCGGGTTGATCCTCCGCACCGGGATCAGCAACCACTTCCGACTTCTCCGAAAGAAGTGAAAGCACGAACAAATAGGTGGCCGCACCCAGTCCCGCCCACAGGATGAACAGGAGAAATAGGCGCAGGAAGGAGAGAAAGGCGCGGGCCATAAAAGTGGGAACGGTCAGAGTTGTGTGTGCGTTTCACGTGACGAAAATCACGATAATTTCAGTAATTATAGTCAACATTGCGAATTTTTGCAAGAATGAATCGAAATATTGCGGAATTTTATAAAAAAATCTCCATTTTGGCCAGCCAAAACCGGTAAATGTTGGGTTTTTTGTAAAATTGAACGAAATCTGTCATTTTGCTGCTCATGCTCACGATCGATCAACTCATCGAACTTGAAGTCCTCATCTCGGACGAAATCGAACGTCTCCGCGAGGAATCCGCCGAGACCGAGGAAGAACGCGAAGCCATCTCCCCTGATGTCTCAATCGGACGACTGTCCCGGCTCGACGCCATGCAGATCCAGGAAATCGCCAAAGAAGGCGAACGCCGACGAGAAGAACGTCTCCCCATGCTCGAACACGCCCTCGACCGGATTGATATGGGCGAATACGGCACCTGCGAGCGCTGCAACGAACCCATCCCGTTCGAGCGCCTCCGTGAACAACCCGAAACACTGCACTGCAGTGCCTGCGCTTGAGCATGACCCTAATTCTAATCAACAGGGTTGGATTGACGAACCGACCCTGTTGGATCGAAACTGACAGCTTCCGTTATGAGTCAGCTACCCCGGGTCGTCATTACCGATCTCATCGTCGAGCCCCTGAATTTTGAACGGGCGGTCCTCGATGGTCACGCCGATGTCACGGCACTCAATGCGATGAGCGAGGCGGTGTTGGTCGGCAAAATCGAGCAGGCCGATGCGATCATGGTCTACCACTACTTCCGCTTCACCCGAGATTCGATCGACCGGCTGGAGAACTGCAAAGTCATCGTGCGTCCGGGCGTGGGATACGACGGGATCGACATCGAAGCCGCCCGGGAGCGGGGCATCCCGGTCTGCAACGTGCCGGATTACGGAACGGAGGAAGTCGCGGATTCAGCGGTCGGAATGGCCGTCACGCTCGCCCGCGGGACGCATTTTTTGAACAGTCGCCTTCGCCGTGGAATCGGCGATTGGAATGTCGATCAGGCTGCCCCAATTCAAAGAATTCGCGGTCGGGTGTTTGGAATCATCGGCTGCGGGCGAATCGGTTCCGCGGCGGCTTTGCGGGCGAAAGCATTCGGATTCGACGTGGTTTTCCACGATCCCTACCTGCCCGACGGAATGGAAAAAGCTCTCGGTATCCGGAGGGTACAAACGCTCGGTGAATTGCTTGCTCAGAGCTACGTGGTGAGCCTCCACTGCCCCCTCACGGATGAAACCCGGGGCCTGATCTGCGAAGCAGAGATTTCAAAAATGCCCGTCGGTTCATTTCTCGTAAATACCGCCCGCGGAGGCGTGGTCGATACCGAAGCGGTGATTGATGCGCTGGCGGACGGTCATTTGCAGGGAGCGGGAATTGATGTGCTGGAACAGGAACCACCGCCGGAGGATTCGCCAATACTGGCCGCCTGGCGGAATCCGGATCACCCCGCTCATGACCGTTTAATCTTGAACCCCCACACCGCGTTTTACTGCGAAGAAGGCTGCGAGGAGTTCCGGACGAAAGGCGCGCAGGAAGTGCTGCGGGCACTGCGCGGGGAGCCGCTGCGAAATGTGGTAAACTGATTTCGGAGATGAATTTGCAAGAGGAAATTCAGCGAGAGCATTCCAGGAAACAGAGCATCCATATCGCGGAATGGATCGGTGACCGGCAGGAGCAATTCCACCAATTAATGGAATTTGTCGTCGGGGAAAGCGAAGAGGAAGCCCGCCGTGCTGCGTGGGCAATGAACTACGCGGCCGAAGCCCGTCCCCACCTGATTGAGCCGCACATCGAATCGCTTATCGAAATCCTGACCCGCCTGGAATGTCATCCCGGGCTCCGCCGAAACACAGTCCGGTTGCTTCAATTCGTTCCGCTACCCGACGACCTGCTTGCGAGGATTTTTGACGTCTGTTTCCTCCTGCTCAACGATCCCAACGAAACCGTCGCGGTCCAGGCTTGCTCAATGACGGTGCTCAGCCGGATTTGCCAAAAACACCCGCAACTGGCCGGCGAAGTCGCACTCGCAATCGAACAGCAAATGCCGCACGGAACCGCTGCATTTCGGTCACGCGGACAACGAACACTCCGGGAGCTAGATCGACTTTAATTTTTCAACCGGGGCGCGGAAAATCCCTGCTCACGAATTTTTTTCAGCAGATCCTTCAACTCGGCTACTTTCTCGGGATTCTTCGCTGCGAGGTTGTTTTTCTGCCCGATATCGGTTTTTAAATTGTAAAGCTCGACCGGCAATTTGTCGTCGACCGGGTAATCGCGCTTCTTCTCCCAGGCCGCATTCCGACCGGAGAGATAGCCGTTTTTGGCGTCCACCAGCACCCAGTCCCCATGCCGGATCGCGTAGGAATTCTCCCGGGTATTGTGGATGTGTGTGGAGCGGACCGAGTCGACTTCACCTTTCAATAGCGGAAGCAAATTGTGGCTGTCTTCGGCGGCGTTCTTGTCCGGCAATTCAAAGTCGATGGCTGCCGCAAAGGTTGCCATCAAATCGATCTGAGAAACCAGCGCGCCTGAGGTTTTGCCGGCTTCCGTGACCTCCGGCCACTTCACGATGAACGGCACGTGATGGCCGCCCTCGTAGATATCACGCTTCAATCCGCGCAACGGGTGAGCCGACCAATGATCGAATTTTTCATCGCGGGCATACGCGTATTTTTCCGGACCGTTGTCGGCTGAAAACACGACAACGGTATTTTCGGCAAGGCCGTTTTCCTCCAGCGCACGGAGAATCCGACCACAGGCGTGATCGGTTTCATACACGAAATCGCCGTACGGACCGGCCCCGGATTTGCCGTCAAATTCGTCATTCGGAATGATCGGTGCATGCGGCGAAGGAAACGCAAAGTAGAGAAAGAACGGGGATTCCGCGTCCTTTCGATCCTGCAGAAACTCGACTGCTTTCTGCGTCGTCGTCGGGATATTCTCGTAGGGATCCCAATCTGAAATCATCGGCCCCGGCCGGCATTCCCAGTTCCCTTCCTTGATTTCTTTCCACTTCGCCGTGTCCATCATCGTGTCCGGCGCACGCACGACCTTGTCGTTCTCGATCCAGCAGTAGGGCGGAAAATTGATCACCGTGTCGCCAAAATAATAATCGAATCCATGATCCAGCGGCCCGTTCGGAATCGATTTCGACCAGTCAAAGGCCTCCGGCCCCCAGGCCTTCCGGCGTCCCTCCCCGATCGGTTTTGCATCCGGTTTTCTGATCGCGTCCCAGTTCCAGCCGAGATGCCATTTCCCGATCGCTGCCGTGGTGTAGCCCTTTTTCTTCAGCATTTCCGGCAACGTGAGTCGCTCCGGCTTGAACGGGGAATCGCCGAACGCGTTCACGATTCCGTGAAAATCCCGCCAATGATGGCGACCGGTCAGAAGCGCGTAGCGGCTCGGCGTGCAGATGCCGGAAGAAGAATGCCCGTCGGTGAATCGCATTCCCTCCGCTGCCAGCTTGTCGAGATTCGGCGTCGGGATTTTCGAGTCCGGATTGTAACAACCGAGGTCGCCGAACCCAAGGTCATCCGCGTAGAGAATCAGGATGTTTGGTGAATCCGCCGAAACCGGATTCGAAATGGCGAAAAAAAAGAGAAAGGAAAAAGCAAATCTCATGAACACGATTCAACAGGGTTGGTTCGGAGAGTCAACCCTGTCCGATCGTGCGGGGGTCGACGTAGTGACAGATTCTCTGACAGAAATTGATCGCAAAGACGGATTCGATCGTAACAAATAATATGAACGAAAACCCGGAACTCATTGCTGAACTGAAACGCGCCTATGCCATGGAACTGGAAACGGTGCAGAACTATATCGCGGCTTCGATCAATCTCGACGGAGTCCGTTCTGAAGTGATCAAAAAAGAGCTCGCTGCCGACATCACCGAGGAAATGACCCATGCCCAGACGCTCGCCAATCGGATCAAAACAATCGGTGGCGTCGTGCCCGGCTCCTACGATCTCGAGCGCGGACAGGACAGCCTTCAGCCGCTGGAGGACAGCACCGACATCGTGGGGGTCATCAAAGGCGTGATCGACGCAGAAAATGCCGCCATCTCGCAGTACAAGAAGATCAACGAAATCTCCGACGGCGTCGATTACGACACCCAGGACATG
>JABDJT010000476.1 GCA_013003335.1 Verrucomicrobiales bacterium
CGCCACGAGTGATCCAACGTCGAATCCGTAACCCTGGATCATATCCGCGATCCCTTTCAATTCGTCATCACTGGCAGCCGGATCGGTGTGCGGCAGAAACAGGAAATAATCAATCCCGTCGTATTTCTGGCCGTTCACTTCCGCACCGGCAGTGAGTTCCAGCATGCGCTCGAGAGAAATCGGGGGTTCCTGGCCTTCCTCGTCACCTTTTCCAACCAGGCCGGGCCACATTGCGTTGTGCAGTTTCAAAGACATATTTTTAGTTCGTTGTTCGAAAAATCAGGCGACCAGAATACATGAGACGCCCCGCGAGGCAAGACCGGAGCGGTCACTTCTTTTTCCGCGCCCAGACTTTTTCGAGATAGGGAATTGCATCCGGTGTTTTGCAACTCGTGTCCCCGTGGTCGACATCCACTTTGCCGATTCGGTTCGCGGCCGCTTCGGCGGATTTTCGCAGGGCTTCGTTGCGGGAACCGATCGCGATGAGGGCCCCGTTCATTTCATACCTCACCCAGTTGATTGCTTCGTGAATTTCGGACTGAATCGTTTTCAGGTGCCCGCGAAACCAGGCAACTTTCACATCAGCATGCTGTTTCTGATTCATCGCGATATCCGCGATCAGCGTCCATCCGGAAATCACTTTCCATTCGCTGCGCGCCGGGCTGGCCGTAATCCATTTGTCAGCCAGGTCCGGTGCGAACTCCATCTGTCCAACCAGCGCGGCAATTGCACAGACCTCCAGCCGGTTTTTCACATCCCGCACCCAGGCTTCCGCCTGTCGTTTGGTCAACGAAGCCGGATCCGCGATCTTGGTGGCGAGAACCATCGCGTCGTGGTTTCCGGATTCCCACAAACCGGCGGCCAGGGCGGACTCCCTTTCCCGTTTCAGGCGTTTGGCCAGTTTCTCCAGGTCGCCGTACCGGACGCCGTAGTAGTCACCGGTTATCCCGTGCCGGGCAAAAGTCTTCCGGGTCTGGACGGTGCCCAGCGATTTCAGTTCAGCCAGGATTTGTTTTACGGTCATGCAAAAATCGTGGCACAACCGGAAACGAATGAACAGGGTTGGATCGTAACCTACGCGTTCTGGGTCTCGGCAACTCCCGGAATCGGCACCGGGCGGATCGGCAACTCGCCGTCCATCGCGATCGTATCCGGCACCAGTTTCTCTTCGCTGGCCACGATGTCAGCCCACTCGATACGCTTGCCCGTGTAGCAGGCATTCCGGCCGTGGATGGCCATCAACGTGGAGTGCGCGACCCAGTTTTCGTCGTCCTTGCGCTCACCCTTCCGGATCGCGGCGAAGAATTCATCGTGCTCGATCTGATACATGTTGCGCGGCGTGCGGGGCTTCCGGTAGGTCCAGGCGTTTTCGCCGGTGATGGCTGCGGACGATGTACCGTATTTCGCGATGCCTTTCGTGCCGACGAAGGTGTCGCCGGTGAAATTGTAGGAAGGCGGAGCGAACTGGCGCCACTCGACATGGGCCTTCACTTCGTTCGGGTATTCGAAGGTCACGCTGAAATGATCGTAGATGTTCCCCTCGTTGTTCGGACGCTGGCGGCCACCGCTTCCATAAGCAGCGATCGGGTCGGCGTCATTGAACGCCCACGCCAGCCGGTCGACGTTGTGGCAGCCCTGCTCGACAAGGCCGTCGCCGCTGAGCCAGGTAAAATTGTACCAGTTTTTCAACTGCCATTCCGTGTCGCTCATTCCGTCCGGCCGGGTATCGGGAGCCGGCATTGTTTTGACCGGCCCGGCGTAGTAGGTGGAGTGAACCGAAACGATGTCGCCAATGTCGCCGCCGTGATTCCGCTCGAAGAGGGCGCGGGCCGAATCGGAATAGCGGTAGCAGAATCCGCACAGCACGGAGAGCCCTTTTTCTTTGGCCTGTTCGCCGGTTTTCAGAAAGGCATTGATTCCCGCGACGTCCGTTGCACAGGGTTTTTCAACGAACACATGCAAATCGCGATCGACCGCGGCCTGGAAATGCTGGGGGCGAAATCCGGGAGGCGTGCAGAGCAGTGCCACGTCGATCCCGGAGTCCATTACTTTTTCATAGGAATCGAGCCCGCCAAAAATTCGGGAATTCAGGTCCGGCGCAGCTTTCGCAGCAGCCGCGCGGTTTCCACGGGCGAGTTGGCGAAGCTGCAGCATGGCCTTCTCTTCATACAAATCCCCCATCGCCCACAGTTCGGTTTTGTCGTCCGCCATCAGCGCCTGGGCGATGGCTCCGGTTCCCCGTCCTCCGCAGCCGATCAGGCCGATTTTCAGTTTCTTGTCGTCCTCCTGCCCAAAGGTCACGGACGGAAAGCTGACTGCTGCTCCCGCTGCGGCGGTGGCGCTGGTTTTTTTCACGAAATCGCGACGGGTGTTTTCGGTGGATGGAAGTTGGGAATCGCTCATGGGTTCTGGGTGTTTGTTGATTTTCAAAAATCATGCACAGACCGTTGAAAGAAAGCAACATCTTCGCGTGACAACGGGCTTTCGTGTTATCGTCCCCGCATGAATCGACTCACTTCCGCCACTGCCTGCCTGTTGGCCCTTTTCCCGGCCGGCTGTGAAAGACCGGAATCCGGCAATGATATTTTTGCCGACCAATCGTTCGAGGAACTCTGGACGAAGGGAGGA
>JABDJT010000478.1 GCA_013003335.1 Verrucomicrobiales bacterium
CACCTGCACCGACTGGTGTCAAAATTGAAGGCAACACAATCACCTGGAATGCCGGGGCCGATCTCGAAAGCGGGATCGCGCAGTTCATTATCAAGCGGGACGGGAAAGAAATCGGGACGGTCCCGGAGAAAGACTCCCACAAGCGCGGCCGCCCGATTTTCCAGGGCCTGCAATACAGCGACACCCCGGAATTTCCGCTGGCTAAAATGGAATTTGCCGACGAATCGGCGGAGGCCGGAAAACATTATCAATACCGCGTCATCTCGGTCAACACCGTTGGATTGAAATCCAGAAAACCCGCTTCGACTCCCTGAACGCGGGATTTTCAGCCGGGGCGGTTTCAGGCAAAGTGGACGGATGAAACCTCTCCGACGCCGTTCCTTTGTGAAACAATCTGCCGCTGTGGCTGGCGGAATCCTGCTCCCCGGATCGGTCAGTCTTCGGGCGCTTCAACCCGGCGAGGTCGGCGAGACCGATCACTTTTTCTACAAGCTCGCTCCGGCTGACGGCCCGTTTATCGATACGCAACGCGGGAACAAAGCTTTCGGATTCAAAAACGGGAAAATTTTCCTGTCGGAAGACAACTCGAAAACCTGGCCTTACAGCGCCGATTTTGCGGACACGGAGAATCTGCAGTTCAGCAGCATTCAGAAAAACGGGAACGTCGTTTTCGCGACGCAGCGGAAATTATTCGTCGCTTCGCCGAAACTCGAATCCATCCGCGAAATCACGGTGAAAGAGCGGGACGGCAACGATTACGTGCCGCACAAATTGCGCGAAGGCGAAGTCCCGGGCTGGTATTTTTATTCGCTCGACGGAATCAACACCTTTGACGTGAAGGGCGTCGGCGAAATGCTGGTGTGGGGAAATTATTGCAATGTCAGGACCGGCCCAACTCCGCCAAATATTTATTATTCCACCGACGGCGGCGAGACGGTGAAAATCGCTTACCGGTTTGGGAACAACCCGGCCTTCAACCACAAAGACGCGAAGCCATCGGAGGTGGTGGGAGATCCAAACAACCCCGTGGTCTGCCGACACATCCATTCCGTTTCCTACAACCCGGCGGAAAACGCGTTTTACGCCTGCTCGGGCGATATTGACCGGAAAATCGGGGTCGGGCTGGAGTGCCACTGGCTGCGCGGGACATACGATGCGGCAGCGGACTCGTGGGAGTGGAAAGTGGTCGTGTCGTCGGATGCAAATTCCCGCTTCAAATCCGGCGGGATCAATTTTGTCGATGGCAAAGTCTACTGGGTCGCCGACGCAAACGGCCCCAAAACGATTCGCGAAGTCTATGACCGTGGGATATTCCGCTGCGATCCGAAGGATCTTCCTGACAAGTCGAAGCACACCAAGCTTTTCGACGCGAAATGGGAAAACGCGATCATGACCATCGATGGCAATGTGATGCTGGCGCCGGAATACGGCAACGCGAATCCCTGCGACTGCGGATTTCTTATCTCGCCGGACCTCGGAAAAACCTGGGGGAAATACGATCTCAAGGAGCTCGGTGACCGTTCCGGCGTGCGGGTGAGCCCCCGAAACGAAGAAGGCTGGTTCCGCGTCACATTGATGAAAAAATGGGTCGAGTGGGGCGAGGTGCTGTTGATCAAGCCGAAGGTGTGAAACTACGAATTCGAACAGACTCGACGGGATCACGGATCGAAATGACTGTCGTTTGCTCCCGAGTTTCCTTCAAAATTTGCCCATGAAATTGCCGTTTCTTGCTCTCCCGGGAGCGTTTTTCCTCTCCCTTTCCATCGCGTGGGCCGACCCGGTCGATATCGGTACGCGGCGGGAACTGTTCGTCGACGATTTGCTGATCGGTGAGCTGAACGGAACCAGCCTGAAACTACACGAGCCTCACAAGCTGCGGCGTGTCCCGCCCCGCCCGTTCGGCCACTATGCGACAGTTTTGAAGGACGGTGAGAAGTTGCGTCTTTACTACCGGGGCGACAAAAAACCGGGAGCCCACTGGCGGAATGGTTGGGGGAAATACCACGAAGGCGAAGTCACGCTATATGCCGAAAGCGAGGACGGCGGGATCACCTGGACCACGCCCGACCTCGAAATCTTCGAAGTGCCGGAGATCAAGAAAGGAAACGTCGTGCTCGACGCGACCGATGACACGTTCCTGGTGACGCACAATTTTACGCCGTTCATCGATACGCGGCCCGGTGTTCCGGCTGATGAAAAATACAAGGCGATGGGCGGCGGACGCTACCCTGCGGAGAATTGGGGCGGCTGGAAAACCCCGGACGAACGAAAAAAGCTGCGCGAGAAATACGGCCCGGGTGGCCTGAAGGTCTTCGCGTCGCCGGACGGCTTGAACTGGCGAATTCTTCAGAAAGAGCCCGTAATCCATGAAGACGTGGGCAGTTTTGATTCACAGAACGCCGCATTCTGGTCGGAGACCGAAGGCCAGTATGTCGTCTATTTCCGGTGGTTCGACAAAGGCCGCCGTGCCATCCGTCGTTCCACCAGCAAAGATTTTTTCAACTGGACTGAACCGGTCGACATGCAGGGCAACGCGAAAAATGAGCATTTGTATACCAGTTGCACGCAACCCTATTTCCGGGCACCTCACATCTACGTCGCGCTGCCCACCCGGTTTCAAGCCTCGGCCGGGGCGATCACTGACATCGCGTTCATGGCCACCCGACCGGGCAGTGACCGGTATCATCGTCACTTCAAGCACGCCTTCATCCGGCCGGGCCTGGGAAAATCAGGCTGGGGAAACCGGGCCAATTACATCACGCAAAACGTCGTTCCGGTCAGCGACACGGAAATGAAAATGTTCATGTACGGAGGCGGACAATACGTCATGCGGCTGGACGGTTTCATTTCCATCAACGCCGGTTTTGAAGAAGGGGAATTTGTCACGAGAACCCTCCAGTTCGGCGGAGATCATCTCGAATTGAATTACTCCACGGCTGGTGCCGGAAATATTCGGGTCGAAATTCAGAACGCTGACGAGTCGGTAATTCCCGGGTTTTCACTCGAAGATTGCGACCCGATCCGCGGCGATGCCATTTCGGGAACCGTTTCCTGGAAGGAAAATCCGGACGTCAACAAGCTCGCCGGAAAACCGGTCCGCCTTCGTTTCGTCATGAATGAATCCGATTTGTTTTCCCTGCGTTTTCCGGAAAAAGCCAAGTCCGAATGAACAGGGTTCGTTCGTCAAACCAACCCTGTTGGATCGTTTTCATGAATAAGTCCGTTCTGATCGCCACCGCAATTTTGATCGCCGGTCCGGCTCTCGCGGAGCCCCTGAAAATTCTCGATCTTCCCCGATTCGGAACCAATCCGGAGGCAATCGACTTTGCGGCCCTGCCCAAATTGAAAGGCACTTTGTCGGTCATTAATCCGGCCCGTCCGTCCCCGCAGGTGAAGCCCGGAGACAAGTTGGAAATGAACCGGCTCCGGCTGAACCTGCACAACTACCTCGCATTTCACGACGGGAAATTCTGGTGCATCTGGAGCGACGGACCGCAGATCGAAGACTGGCCCACTCAGGAGATCAAATTCGCCACCAGCACCGACGGGCTGACTTGGAGCCAGGCCAAACCGGTCACCGGCATGCCCACCGAGCCCTACGCCTACATCGCGCGCGGGCTCTGGTTGCGTGACGGGGAATTGCTCGCACTCGGAGCTCACTACAAAGGCAAAGGAGCGTTCGGAGCGGACAAGGAATTGAAACTGCAGGCTTTTGCGTGGAATCCCGATGCCGAGGAATGGGAATTAACGGGCAAGCTGTACGACGACGCGATCAACAATTTTCCTCCGCAAAAACTCCCGACAGGAGACTGGATTTTGACGCGCCGAGATGCCCGATTCAACGTCACCATCCTGATTGGCGGCAAGGAGAAACTAAATGCCTGGAAAGCGTTCCCCGTCGTGAAAATGGGCGAGGTAGAGGGCTTTCGCCCAGACGAGCCGATTTTCTGGCTGATGCCCGATAGTTCATTGAACGCCCTTTTTCGGGACAACGGAGGATCGCAGCGCCTGTTTCATTCCGTATCGACCGATCACGGGATATCGTGGACCACGCCCGTTCTGACCAATTTTCCCAATGCCACCAGCAAGATTTTTTCGCTGAAAACCAGCCGCGGTTTCCGCGTCATGATTTCCAATGCAAATCCAAAAATCGGGCGTCGGCAGTTGCATCTGTCGATCAGCGAGGATGGCAAACATTTCACCCGTATGGCTGAACTTGATGTACCCACACCGCCGGTCGCGGAGGGAATCGACAGCCTGTGGAAAAAGTTTCAGGCCGGGATCGGGAGCCTTCAATACCCGCACGTGATTGAGCACGACGGGTATTTGTGGATCGCGCTGTCGCGAAACAAAACGCAAATCGAAATGTTCCGGGTCGCGCTGGATGACGTGGCGGCTCTCCTCGAGTGATCACAGAGCTTTCAATTCCGCCAGCATTTCGAGCAGGTTTTCCGTAAGGATGACCGACGCAATTTCCTCGAACCGGGAAACGCCCAGCCAGGTTTCGTATCCGCCCAGCTTGTGCTGATTCGGCGGCGGCAGATAACCGTATCCGCCATT
>JABDJT010000485.1 GCA_013003335.1 Verrucomicrobiales bacterium
GTCCTCTTAAACCCGGCTCTCGATTTGAAAGCCCAGAAACAGATCCACCAGAAATGGGGTGAAGAAGCCTGGCGGAAAAACGGTGGCATTTCCCCGATCGAACACGTCTCGAAAGATCTGCCGCCAACGATCATTTTTCACGGTGAAGCCGACAAAACGGTTCTCTTCGACACGGCCCGGGGATTCAAAACCCGGGCGGATCGAATGGGCGCAAAAAAGGTCGAGCTGATCGGATATCCCGAAAAGGGACACGGCTTTTTCAACTATGGCCGGAAAAACAACGAGGACTACGACGCCACGGTGAAAGAGATGACGCGGTTCCTGCGCGAACTGGGCTGGATTCAGTCTGAAGGCTGAATTTCCTCGCGATACGCTTCGATGGCCCGCCGATACTCGGCTGCGATGTCCGCGTGCGGTTTCGCGAAGGGCGGCACAAACCACGGGTAGCCGCCGACGATGTCGTGAATGACGCGAATCTCGCCGTCGCAGGCGGACCCGGCCCCGATCCCGATGGTCGGAATTTCCACGGCCTCGCAAATTTTCCGTGCCACCGAAGGCACGATGCTTTCCAGCACGATGGCTCCAGCCCCGGCGGATTCCAAATCGCGGGCGGACTGGATCAAATACTCCACCTCGGCATCTGATTTCCCTTTTTTCTTGTAGCCGCCCTCCTCGACGACCCGCTGTGGCAGCATCCCGATGTGCGCGCAAACCGGAATCCCCGCTGAAGTCATCGCCTCGACCTTGTGAGCCTGGCGAATCCCGCCTTCGAGCTTGGCGGCATGGGCGCCGGCGTCGATGAGGCGTTTCCCGTTCTCCACTGCCGTTTCCGGCGTTTCGTAGGTTTTGTAAGGCAAATCCCCAACCAGCACGGCACTCTCCACCGCCCGGGCCACCATTTCGGTGTGATAAATCATGTGATCCAGCGTCACGGAGGTCGTGTCCGGATTTCCCGCTACCACCATCCCGAGCGAGTCGCCCACGAGAATGAAATCGACGCCCGATTCATCACAGAATTTGGCCGTCGGAAAATCGTAGGCCGTCAGCGCACAGATTCGGCGTCCCGATTCACGGACGGCCCGCAGCGGCGCAAAAACATCGGGAGTTGGGCGATTCTTACTGATGCCGGAAGGAAAGCGCGAGGCGGAAAAAGTCAAAAACGAATGAACAGGGTCTGTTCGGCGAACAGACCCTGCTGGATCGTGGATCACACGATTTGCCGATTGCGGCGCAATGCCCGTTTCGCTAGGCTCCGCGCATGAGTGACCGAAAATTCCTTGTCCCGATTTTTGCCTGCCTGGCCTCGATTGCCATCGCTGCTGACAAACCCAATTTCGTAGTCGTGTTCTGCGACGACCTCGGCTATGGCGACCTGTCCTGCTTCGGTCACCCGACGATCAAGACGCCCCACCTTGACCGGATGGCGGCGGAGGGCCAGAAATGGACGAATTTTTACGTGGCCGCCTGCGTTTGCACCCCCAGTCGCGCGGCGCTGTTGACGGGCCGTTATCCGATCCGTAACGGGATGTGTTCGGACCGGCGACGGGTCTTGTTTCCGGATTCAGCGGGCGGGTTGCCGCAGTCGGAGATCACGATCGCGAAGGCGCTGAAAGACGGCGCGGGATACCGCACGGCAGCGGTCGGGAAATGGCATCTCGGCCACCTGCCGGAATTCCTGCCGACAAGCCACGGCTTCGAATCCTATTTCGGCATTCCTTATTCCAACGACATGAACCGGATCGACCGTTCGGTGAGTCAACATCAGCTGGCGGAGGACGAAAATTTTAAAGCCTACGATGTCCCCTTGCTGCGCGATGAAAAGGAAGTCGAACGCCCCGCGGATCAGCGAACGATCACGAAACGGTTCACGGAAGAAGCCGTCCGGAAAATCGGCGAGTTCAAGGATGAGCCTTTCTTTATTTACCTCGCCCACAGTCTGCCCCACATCCCGCTGTTTCGTGCCCCGGACTTCAGGGACACCTCCACCGCGGGTATCTACGGAGATGTTATCGAGGAGATCGACTGGTCGGTCGGCCAAATTCGCGAGGCGCTGGAGAAGCACGGCATCGCCGAAAACACCCTGGTGGTTTTCACTTCCGATAACGGCCCCTGGCTGACGTTCGACACCCACGGCGGCAGCGCGGGCCTGCTTCGCGAGGGGAAAGGCTCGACCT
>JABDJT010000555.1 GCA_013003335.1 Verrucomicrobiales bacterium
GGTCATGGCGGTATCAGTCGGTGGGCTGTGGAAATGGTCGTTGAATCCGCGGAGCGAGGCCTCGAACAATGTCTACGACAAATTTTGGAATCAATTGCTGCTGAACCTGATCGCCCGGTCCGGGGCCCGTCCGTCGGACCGCATGCAACTGACGGTTTCCTCCGCCAACGTGCAAAAAGGGGAAAAAATCCATTTCACCCTGCAGGAGAACCCCGAAAAACCAATCATGGAATCACCGAGATTGAACCTGTTCGTCGGTGATCAGCCCGTGACCGTCCTTCCGCTCAATCGCGAGAATCCGGACGCTCCCTGGCGGGCTACCTACGTGGCGGATACCGAGGGCCGGTTTCGCGGAATCTTGAACGGGGCGGGAGATACTGCGGAGTGTCGATTCGTGGTATACCGGGAGCAGCGGGAAACCACCGAAGTTACACCGGACTTTTCCTACCTGCGCAAACTCGCCGACCAGAGCGGCGGTCGTGTGCTCGATGAATCCACGTTGAAAGAAACGGTCGCTCAGCTCAGCCAGGCCGCGGTCGCCGAGGCGGACGCTCCGCCAATCATCAAGCGGAAGAGCGCCTGGGACCGGACCTTGTTTTTCTACCTGTTGTTTTTCCTCCTCGGCCTCGAATGGTTTTTGCGCCGCCGCTGGGGACTGGTGTAAGATTCATCCGACATGGCCTGGTTTTCCAACGAGAGCAAAGAGGAGATTGCGGAGCGCATCGCTGAAGAAATCGAGCTGCGGCGGGAAAGGGGAGAACCGTTTGAGAGCATCAACACCGAAGTGAAGCGTGGACATCCCTGCACGACCTTCTGGGGGAAAGCGTGGTGCGAAAACATCGAGACCTACGTGGATTTTGAGACGCGGCTTCCCCGCGGGCGAAGCTACCTGCGGGCTGGAAACGTGTATGATCTGGAGATCAACGAAGGCGAGATTTTTGCCTACGTGACCGGGTCGGAGATTTACGAGGTTTTCATCCTGATCAATTCACTGCCCGGGCCCCGATGGGATACGCTGAAAGAAAAGGTGGCCGGCAAAGTCACGAATTTGGTCGATTTGCTGACCGGGAAACTTGGTCCGGGGGTCTTATCCGCGATTACTGATCCGGAGGAAGGGCTGTTTCCTGAGCCGGGAAAAATCCGGGTTGATTGCAGCTGCCCCGACTACGCGGGCCTTTGCAAGCACGCCGCCGCTGTGCTCTACGCCGTCGGAGTCAAGCTTGATGCGGAACCGGAGCTGTTTTTCAAGCTGCGAAAAGTCGATCACCGTGAACTGATAGCCGCCGCCAGTGAGGCTGCTGCGACGGCCGGGGATTTGACCACCGCTGATGAGTCCGCCGAAGTCCTTGCAGCGGAAGATTTGTCCGAACTTTTTGGAATCGAGATCGCCGAGCCGGAGTCAGCTTTCGGCTAAGAATCCGGCGTCCCGAGTCGTTTTGAAATCGTTATAAAACTCCTGTAGCCGCTTGCTTTTTTTTCTGAAAACGAACCAACAGGGTTGATTTGCCAAACAGACCCTGTTGATTCGTTTTCGCCATTTGTCTCCCGTCCATGACTCTCGATTTGCCTTTCACTCCGGTCCTTGCCGCCTGGAACAGTGATCCCTGGTGCGCTGTCATTCTCGCCGCCAGCTTGTATTTCGGCATCAAGCACCGGCACTCCTTTTTCGCTCTGCCGATCCTGGTCTGTGTCAGTTTGCTGGCGCAGGATGACTACTATCCTCTCTCCTATTTTCCGATGTATTCCGATCCGGACGAGAGCGAAAACTACTTTTATATCGGGACATGGGAGTCGGATACGGTCGATCCAAAGCCGGAGGAAATTACGCCGCTGCCCGTACGGAAGATGACGGGGATCACCGCTCCCAAGGTGAAAAAAATCCAAAAGGCGTGGGTACGGGGCCGGGCAGACGAAATGAATGATGAAGGGATCCTGGTTGACGGGAAAAAGGTCAAGGACACCAACATGCCCATGGAAGAAAAGGTCATTCAATATCTGCGGGTGCTGGATCATCTGCGCAAACACCAGCGGTCGGCAAGCAACCCGCTTCCTGAAAAGCTCGCGCTGGTGGAGGTGTGGATCGAGTTCGATCAAGAAGTCGGATACCGGGAAACCGCCGAAGTTGTCGCTACCCAGCACTAATTCTTCCGGATCACCTGCATGGATACTTTTTTACAGAAACTGAAAGACGGCTGGGAAAAATTTACCCGGCTATCCATCGTTCAAAGAGTCGCCGGATGGTCTGTCTGGAAACGGATTGGCCGGTTTATTAAGTGGGCCTCGCCGTATTTCAATACACCGAAATTTTACCGGTTCGAGATCGTGTGGATGCGAATCCTGTTCGCGCTCGTTGTGTTTCAGAGTATGCCACTGGATCAGCCCTACTCGAACTGGGCATTCTATAAATTGCAGGAAATCAAGCCGGAGTGGTTCGAACAGTTACCCGGCGGCGGGCTGGGAAAAATCACGGACGAAGCCAACAACCGCTTCCGGCCTCCGCTTCTGCCGGTCATGGAAATGC
>JABDJT010000564.1 GCA_013003335.1 Verrucomicrobiales bacterium
CTTTCAAATCGGTAATCAGCGCTGCAATCGGCTGATCGACCTGCGTGGCCATCGCCCGGTGACCTTTCTCAACCGCCCCGTGTTGATCCCACGGATTCGCCGCACCGCCGGCTCCGATGCCTTCGGTGAGGCAGGACAATTCCACAAACCGCACACCTTTCTCGATCAACCGTCGCGCCAGCAACGCCTGCTGCGCATAGGCCGCCATTTTCTGGTTCGGCGAATCCAGCCCGTACAATTTTTTCGTGGCTTCGCTTTCACCCGAGATATCACAAACCTCCGGCACGGCCGCCTGCATGTTGAACGCCGTTTCGTAATTTTTGATCGCCGCGTCGACCTTCGCATTCCCCCCGAGCGATGCCGAAAAATGCTTGTCGATTTGATTCACAAAATCCAAACGCGTCCGCTGAATCACCTTCGCCTGGCTCGGCTTGATGTTCGAGACCGGGTCCGGCGCATCCGCTTTCAAAACTGACGCCTGGTGTTGCGCTGGCAAAAATCCGTTCGAGAAAAGCCCGACACCTCCGTGTGGCGGGACCGCCCCGCCACTCTGAAGCACGCAATAGGTCGGCAGATTTTCATTCGCCGAACCCAATCCGTAGCTGATCCACGAACCCGCGCTCGGGTGACCGAGAAACGGGAACCCCGTGTGCGCCATGAAATTTCCCTGCGCGTGCTCATTCACCGACGTGGTCATCGACCGAATCACCGCCAGCTCATCCGCATGCTCCGCCGTCTTCGCAAAAATCTCGCTGACCTCCATTCCGCTCTCGCCGTATTTTTTGAACGAAAACGGCGACCCGAAAATCTGGCCGTTGTTGTTAAACTGCGTCCGCTCCACCTTCATCGGCATCGGCTTGCCGTGCTCCGCGTTCAGTCGCGGCTTCGGATCAAACGTATCCACCTGTGAAACCCCGCCAGACATGTAGAGAAAAATCACGTTTTTCGCCTTCGCCTCGGGCTGTTTCACCGCGGCAAACAGATCGCGATGCATCATGCTCGAAAGTGCCATCGCACCGAATCCGGCGGACGTGCGTTCGAGAAAGTGGCGGCGTGAGAGGTTGGCTTTCATGAGAAAAAATCAGTTCACGAACCAACAGGGTCTGTTCATCGAACGTACCCTGTTGATTCGTTTTCGGGTTCAATACAGGTAAATAAATTCTTTCAGATTAAAAATCGAGTGAGCCAGGTTCTTCCAGACCTCGCCTTCGCCGAGACCGGTTCCGAGGGCTTCGCGATCGGCATTCAGCTTCGCGATCTGCATTTCGGTTTTCTTGAGCTCTGATTTTTGTGCATCGGTTAGAGCGTCGCGGATTTTGCTTTCGGGGACAAAATCCAGCTTGCCCGTTCCGAGGGCGGCGACCTCCTGTTCGGTCAAGGCGCGATCGTAAAGTCGGGCCTCGAAAATTTTCCCGTAAAGCTGGCGACCAGTCCCGGGGCCCTTACCGTGGCGCAGCCCGAAGATGACCTGCGAGTCGCCTTTCTGATATTCCTGCACACCGGTTTTGTAGGGCTTGCCGTAGGGTTTCCCGTTTCGATAACCGCGGATCGTGCCGTCCTCGGCGTAGGTGATCACGAAATGGATCGGCTGGGTGTTGGCTTCGATTTCATCCGTGCCGCCGAAATCCTGCGTTCGGCGAAAGCCGCTGCTGCCGGCCATCCAGCGTTTCGGCTGGCGCTCGGCGAATGTGATGCTGTCGAACGGCTCGCCCGCGAGGCCCTGAACGCTCATCGCGCCGCCACCGGTTTGCATCAGATTGTTAAGCTGAACGCGAACTTCGAGCGTCTTCGCTTTCAGATTTTGGCCGAGCGGTTTGGTCATCCCGATTCCTTTGCCGACGATCAGCGCGCCATCTTCAATCGTAGCGCCGCCGACGAGATTCACATCGGAATCGCCAACAAAATCTTCGGTCCCTTTTGAAAAATCCCAGTGCCCGATTGGATTGAAATTCACCGGCCCCTTCTTTTCCTGATCCGCATTTTTCGTGGCCAGCTCGGCTTCGAGTTTTTCGCGGATCGGTTTCAGAATTCCGTTTCGCTTTGCTTGCAATTCATTCACCTCTGCTTCAAGCGTTTTTCGCTTCGCAGCGATCTCATCGGTCTTCGTCCGCATCTGATCGAGGAAGTTTTTCGCGGCGCTCGACTCTTCGGGAGATGGCTCTCTCCCGAGCGCGGTCAGCCACATTTTCTGAATTCGTTCCGTGTCCGTTTCGCCTTTGATCGCATTTGCAAACTGCGCCGCGGCTCCGACGACGAAGCCGTTGTTCAGCATCGTGAGCGACTGCGCAGGCACGTTGGTTTCCGACCGGCGGCCGGTCGTGGAGAACGGAACGGGGGAGTCGTAAACGCTCAAAAACGGATCGAGATTATTCCGGATGACACGGACGTAAACAGAACGACGCGGTGCGCCGCCATCCGCCGGAGCGCCGTAGAGATCGCGGGTCAATCGACCGGAGGCGAGCAGAAGGGAATCGCGCACCGCTTCGGCTTCGAGGCGTTTCACGGGAAAATGAGAGAGCAATTTGTTCTCCGGATCTTTCGTCGCGACATCGGCAGGCGGCTCGCTGGATCGGTGAAACGCGTCGGTTGAGACGAGATATTTCACCACTTTTTTCATCGACCAATCGAAGTCGTCCGAAAATTTTACCGCCAGAAAATCGAGGAGCTCGGGGTGGCTCGGCTTCTCGCCCATGCGACCGAAA
>JABDJT010000582.1 GCA_013003335.1 Verrucomicrobiales bacterium
GGACAGAAGAGATTCCCGCAGGATCTGCTGGGGTTGTGCAGGACGAGGTCGCGAGGATGATCACGGCAGCACCGATTGCGGTCAGGATCGCGACCGACAAATCTTTCGGATTGGTGGGAAATGCTCGTTGTTTCATACCTGCTCTATCTGCAGGAATTCGGCCAGTTGGGAAGATTTCACGCAACTCGTTAAAGTACAATCTACTGTGGATTTGTTTCAACGGTCGCTGAGGAGCTGAAATCGTGCATTTTGCAAATAATTGTGAGTCCGACGACACGAAAACGGCCTTGTTTCCTCTGCTCCGGCGGCGTTTTACTGGGGAATGATTTTTCGGTCCTCTTCCGCCCTTGCCGCCATCCTGTTCGCACTCAGTTTTCCGGTAATTGCCGCGGAAAAGCCGAATGTCCTCCTCATCATGGCTGACGATCTCGGCTTTTCAGATCTCGGGTGCTACGGTGGGGAAATTCAGACGCCGAACCTTGATTCGATCGCGGAAAATGGCCTGCGTTTTACCCAGTTATACAACACGGGACGATGCTGGCCGACGCGGGGCTCGCTCCTGACCGGTTTTTACGCCCAGGAAATCCGGCGCGATAATTTGCCCGGCGTGCCGTCCGGGGGCGGAAATCGAGGGATTCGGCCGGACTGGGCGAAACTTGCGCCCACGCTGCTGAAACCGGCCGGTTACCGGTCTTATCACACGGGGAAATGGCACATCGACGGGATGCCGATCGCAAATGGATTCGACCGATCGTATTCGCTGAAGGACCAGGGCCGGTTTTTCAATCCACAGCGACACTGGAAAGACGACAAACCGCTGCCACCGGTGGAAAAGGGGACGGATTTTTACGCGACGACTGCATTGGCGGATCATGCCATCGAAGTCCTGGCTGAACACGAAACGGATTACGCCGACGCCCCGTTTTTTCATTATCTCGCTTTCGCCGCGCCGCATTTTCCACTCCATGCGTTGCCGGAGGACATCGCGATTTACGATGAAGTGTACGCCGAAGGGTGGGAGAAAGTCCGCGCGAAACGCTGGCAGAAAATGCGGGCGATGAATCTGCTCGATCCGAAAATGGTGCCGCGTCCATCACGACCGGAATACAACGTCGGGCCGCCCTATCATTTTCCGGATGCCTTCGAAATTCTCGGGCCGGGTGAAATCAACAAGCCGATTCCGTGGAAGACGCTGACGGACGAGCAGAAGAAATTTCAGGCCAAAAAAATGGCGATTCACGCGGCGATGATTCACCGGATGGACATCGAGATCGGGCGAGTCTTCGAGAAAATCAAATCGATGGGCGAATGGGAAAACACGCTGGTGATTTTCCTGTCTGACAACGGCGCGAGCGCTGAAATCATGGTTCGGGACGACGGGCACGATCCCGCATTGCCCCCCGGGTCGGCGGGGACTTATCTTTGCCTCGGGCCGGGCTGGTCGACGGTGTGCAATACCCCGTTTCGCCG
Organism: Verrucomicrobiales bacterium; assembly: GCA_013003335.1. Classification (GTDB taxonomy): domain Bacteria; phylum Verrucomicrobiota; class Verrucomicrobiia; order Verrucomicrobiales; family DEV007; genus JABDJT01. The sequence goes on from JABDJT010000582.1 coordinate 1,471, forward strand.
CCACAAAACCTGGACGCACGAGGGCGGAATCGCGACACCGTTTGTCGTTTCATGGCCGAAAGGGATTGAGGCCCGCGGAGAAATTCGGCGTTCCCCCGGACATGTCATCGATGTCGTACCGACGCTGCTTGAACTCGCGGGAGAGGAAGCGAACCTCGCGAAAAATGCGCCTGAATCCCCCGGAAAATCGCTCGTTCCGCTATTTGAAAGAGACGTTCCGAACCGGCATGAGGCGCTGTGGTGGTTTCACGACGGGCATAAGGCCATTCGGATGGGGAATCGAAAAGCGGTTTCAGCGAACGGCGGTCCGTGGGAGTTGTATCAACTCAACAATGACCGGATTGAGTCGAAAGACATGGCGGTGGCCGGGGCAGAAGAACTCGAGGATTTGAAGACGAGGTGGAGTGAGATGCTGGCCGAATTCACGAAAACCGCGACGGCTGATCTTCCCCCTGAAGCCCTGGAAAAAGCGAAGAAAGGCGGCAACCGGAATCCGAAAATGAACACCGCGCAGGCTGCGGCGAAACCGAAACGGCGATGGGTCCTGGTCGGCGACTCGGAGGAATTGCTGATCAACGGTCGGCCTGCCTTTCTGATGAAACCGGAAAAACCGGCTGCGGGGAATCCGTGGATTTTCTACGGTCCGACGCTGAATTCCCCGCCCGACAAGGCGGAGAGTTGGATGCACGAAAAATTTCTCGCTGCGGGTGTGGCAGTCGCGGGAGTCGATGTCGGCGAGGCTTACGGCAGCCCGGTGGCTTTTCCGCATTTCGAGGCGCTTTATGCGGAAATGGAAAAGCGTGGTTTCTCGAAAAAACCGGCCCTGCTCGGTCGCAGCCGCGGCGGTTTGTGGGTCAGCAGCTGGGCGATCGCGAATCCCGATCGCGTCACGGGCATCGGCGGAATTTACCCGGTCTACGATCTGACGACATACCCCGGACTCGAAAACGCTGCGCCAGCGCATGGCCTCTCACTGGACGAACTGAAAGCGAAGCTCGGCGAGCGAAATCCCATTGAGCGGGGAGCCGTTTTGGCGAAGGCAAAAATTCCGGTCTACGTCATTCACGGGACGATCGACAAGGTCGTGCCTCTTGAACCGAATTCCGCGCGTCTGGAGAAAATTTATGAAGCGGAGGGCGTGGGCGATTTGATCACGGTGGTAAAACCGGAGGGACAGGGCCACAATTTCTGGCGCGGTTTTTTCGAACATCAGCCGCTGGTGGATTTCCTGATCGCCCGGGCAAACGCGGGTGCCGGAAACGAATGAACAGGGTTGGTTCGATGAACCAACCCTGTTGGATCGTTTTGTTTACTTCTTCAGCAGGGCGTCGCCGAGGCTGAAGACGGGAGCGTAAATTGCATAAACGAGCATGCCGACCATGCCGCCAAGCAGTACGATGGTGACCGGCTCGATGAGCTTGTCGATCTGGCTGGCGGCGGTGTCGAGTTCGTCTTCGTAATCTTCGGCGATCTCATTCAGGAGTTCGGTGCCGGAACCGGTTTCAGCGGCGACTTCCATGAGTCCGCAGATGGTCCGGCCGTCATTGCCGAGCCAGTGTGACTCGATCAGGAAGGCATCCGGTAGGGTCAAACCGTTCTTGATGTGGTGTTTGACCTTGGCGAAGAAGGATTTGTAGTGGTGATGCCAGGAGGTATCACCCGTGATCTCAAGCGCGGTGGTAAGGCGGACATTGGCCTCGATGAGCAGGGCCAGGGTCCGGAAACTGACGGCCGCCGCGGATTTTCGGACAATGCCGGAGATGACGGGCAACTTGAGGAATAACGTCTGCACGGCAGGGATAGCGGCGATTCGACCCCAGTTTTTGAAGAAGGCGACGAGGATCGCGATGGGGATTGCGGCCATCCAGGGCTGCTTGAGCAGCAGGTCGGACGCGTTCATGAGAATCTTGGTTGCGAAGGGAAGGTCGGAATCCAGCGAGGTATAGAGTTTTGTCATCGCCGGGACGAGGGTAAAGCTCATCACGATGATCACGGCGACGCCGAGGGTGACCACGACTGCGGGATAGATCATGCCGGACTTCAATTTGCGCAGAATTCGGGAGGTCTTGCGCTGGGCGGTGGCAATCCGGCGGAAAATTTCCGGCAGTCGACCGGATTCCTCTCCGGCGCGGATCAGGGCGATAAGGTCGGACGAGAACAGGTCCTCCTGCTTGCCCATGGCGTCGGACATTTTTTCACCGGAAGCGAGGTCTTCGGCGATGTCGGCGATGGCACCGCGATAGCGCGGGGATTTGACCCGGTTGGCCTGCAGTTCGAAAGACTTGATAATGGGGATATTCCGCTCGAAACACTTCGCCAGTCCATTGAAGAGGGCGACTCGATCATCGAGAGATTTTTTCTTCCCGGTGATCCGATGAATCGTTTCGTCGAAACCACTGACGTCATTGATTTCGGCAGTTTCCACAGCCGTTTTTCCTGCACCAACGAGGGCTTTCTCATCGGTAACGGTATCGACGAGCAGAGCGGAGGATTTTCCGGTGTGGATATTGGTGAGTTGGACTTTTTTCAGCATGGCGGATGGCGATTAAAAATGGGCGAAACGGAGGGAGGAGAATCAGGGAAGGATGTGTTGGCTGCCGCGAAATACCTGGATTTTGTGCTTTCGGGTGACGCCTGATTGGCCGCCGGTCCACTTTTCATTGCCCCACAGGTTCTTGGCATTCGTGGGAATGTATTCGACTTCCATTTCCATCAGGGTCACGATTCCGAGACCTGCAATGTTTTGGTTCTTGGCTTGAAACACCAGGTCCTTCACGATCGGATCGGCTGGGAGAATACTTTTGATCTCAGTGGTGGAGAATCCGAGCCGGTAGAGCTGGGCGGCATTGTCGAGGTAATTCGATGCGCGGACGGTGCGCTCGTTGATTTCCTCCTGGGTGATCAGGCTGAGGCTCAAGGCAGCAGCTGCGGCGATTCCGATCATCAGCACGGCGCTGGCCACGAGAGCTTCCACCAGGGTATACCCGGCGTTTTGATTGCGGCGTTTGGGAAATTTCATGTCGAAAGAGAGGGTGGAATTACTTGCGGACGGTTTCGATCCACGCCGTGCGGCTGAGCATCGTTTCGAGACTGGTAAAATTGGTTTGCTTGCGAAGGCTGAGTGCCCCGGAGAAGACGTCGATCTGTTGATCGGAGCGAATGCCGCCGTAAATGCGCACGCCGCCAACAGCGGACGTATTCCATTTTGTGCGGATCCCGCTCAGTTCCATGATGATATGCCAGTCGGGAAAACCGGAAGCGCCCGTGAAGGCCACGGAGCAGGCATTGGTAATCGCAACGCGTTGATTTTGAGCGGCGAAAATGACCCGTCGGCTGTTCAGGTTGGAGCAATCGATCGTTCTCAGAACCACTCCCGGATCATTCTTGAGGGCGACGATGCGGGGCTCGGCGTTTTTCAATGCGTCGGCGGAAGACGGGTCAGGCTGGCCGATAAAATCGATATCTGTGACATTCGTCGCGAGAATGTGGGGGATTGTCGCAGAATTCAGGTTCACGACCATTTCGCCGCCATAAACATAGGCGTGGTAGCCGGCTCCTTCGAGGACCGCTGTCTGATCTGCATCCGAGAAATACGGCGAGCCTACCACGTCATCAAGAATGTCGTCGGGAAGCGGTTGATTCGTTGTCATGACTGAAACCAGTTCGCTGGGGCTGAGCGTGTCATCAGCGATCACTGCGGCGAGATTGTTCGACGAGAGAGGTGCGTATGGCTCAAGGTTGGCGGGTGTGTACATTCCCGATGCGATGATGGCGGCGACTGTCGGGTCGTTGGGCGTCACCGGGTTTGAATCGATGCCTTCTCCGCTGCCTGCAGGGACTGAGCCATCGAAGCTCACGTACGATCCGGAGCCGAAAGCGACCACCTTGTGGAAGTAAGAATTGGAAGGAGTGGACGAATTGTCGACGACCTCGTATTGGCCGTCGAAATTCGGATTTCCAGCCACGGAACCGCTGGTCATGGCCGGGAACGGAAAGTTAGAGGGCAGAATTGGTTTTCCGGAAGTGTCTGCTAAAGCTGTTTTGGGAGAATTCTTCGAGGCGAAAAGCGCGGCGTCTGTTTTTGCGCTGGCGGTGCCCGCTTCGTAGTCTCCTGCCCAGTAAACCACGCGGCCTTCGACATTGACGTCGCCGGTGAGTTCCAGTCCTTCGCCGCCGTTTTCCCGGTTTTTCTGCAGGACAACCAGGTCACCTGCGAGGATCGGGCTGTAGCTTTTCAGTTGATAAGTAAAATCGTGAACGGTATTTCCATCTGCAATCCCGCAATTCACATCCAGGCTGAAGGCCCGGAAGGGAACAGCTCCGGTTTTCTGGACGCGCGTGGAGTCGATGTAGCCAAGAACCGGTTGGGTCCAGGAATCCAGTTCAATCGTGCCCCAGCCATCTGCAAATGCGTACTTTTCATCGTCGGCAGCGGGTCCGGCAGCGGCATGCAGGTATTTGCGGTAGATGACTTCGCGGCCCAGGGCGAGGCTGTTGTCAAAAATGACACTTCGGTCGAGGGCGGTCAGGGCCTGTTCGGCAGCGTGAGAGCGGGCGTCGAGCAGGGCTGCCCAGGCTGCCACGCCGATTGTACCGAGACCGGCGAGAACCATGCACACGACGAGGATACTGCCGCGATCTTTGGTTACGCGTCGTTTCTTGGAAAGGAAGTTTGTTTTCATGAGTTTGAACGAGTCAACAGGGTTTGTTCGGCAAACGGACCCTGTTGAATCGGAATCGGGTTATTACAGGGAGGGAAACATGGGGGCGGTGACCAGGAAGGAGGTTTTACCGGCCATGTGTTCGTATGCCTCGCGGGGAGAACTGGCAGGGTCAGAAGGGGTCCACGCCGGCTGTTTTTTCGAATTGATGGACGGATCCGGAAAGAAAAGGAGATAAAAAGGTGCGCCGGGAGCTGCTTTGAATCGGTCCAGGGCAGTTGTCTCTGCTTTCAGCAGGCGACCCTGACTCTCGAAGGCGACCATGGCGGGAAAGAAGTCGTCGCCCTTTCCGTCGGGGTAGTAGACGTCGTAATACAGGGTCAGCGTCCCATTCTTGTAACGGCGGACAGAGGCATAGGTGCCGGGTTTCCCGCCGGATTCGATAAAATCGATTTCGTAAACGGAATTCACGCGGATGAAATCATTCGCAGTAATCGCACCCAGCATGAAAACGGTCACGTTGGGCTTCGCTGTGGACGGGATATTGCGGATTGCTTCGTCGAAAATACCGGCGGATGTCGGTTCAACCAGGGCAAGGAACTGCCGGAAGGCCTCGGGGCTGTCGATTTGCGGGTGATCCGGATTGGCGCCGGTGACGCCGGTCGGGAAATCGAGAAATTCGGGCCGGATGGAGTTGAGATTACTCCGGGGTAGGGCGAAGCAGGCAGTGGCAAGCGTGAGATCTTCCTGAAACTTTTCGCGCATTTCCTGGGCCTGAACCAGCCGGCCGTAATTGGGAGCGGAATAGGTCCGGACGTCCTCGCTGGAGGAATTGTAAAAGTTCTTGTTGGTCACTGAACCGATGTTGACATCCACGAGGGTGGTGTGTCGCTTGGTGTTGTGGGTGACACTGGCCAAAACGAGTGCGGCTGCACCCATAAAAATGGCTGACATGGAAACTGCCACGAGCATTTCCACGAAGGTCCAGCCTCCGGTGGAAATGGGGTTGTGAGAAGTAGTTTCGGTTTTCATTGTTTCGTGAGTAGAGGGAGAGCAGCGGGGAGGCGCCCCGCAGGATTACTGGTCGTCGTCCTGCACGGTGGCGCCGAGCCGGGTGTTCGGGTTCGATTTGGGATCGGAGGCGTATTTGCTGCGTCCTCTGTCGGCTTTGTGAATCCCCATGAGGCGTCCTTGAGTGCTGCCTTCTTCGTCCAGGCCTCTTTGACCGGGCAGGAGATACCGGACACCGGGGGACAGGTCGTAACCGATCTGCATGGTTTTGCCGGTGAGTTCGCCGGATTCCGGATCGAGCCAGCCAAATTTCAGAGCGTCCTCGGAAATTTCGATGACCTTGAGGAATTCGGTTTGTTCAGCAAGGAGTTGATCGACGATTTTTCCTTTTTCCAGGACCATGTCTCCGACCAACAGGCGCAGGCCGCGAGGACCGACGGATCGGCCACCGACCGGCATGGAGAGCAGCTTGGAGCGAATCCGCGTTTCCTGGGAGTCTTCCCCGGCCTCGGGGACTTCCTCTTCTTCGGGAGCGCGCTTGACGTATGGGTTTCGCTCGGTGGGCTTGACGAGAAGCGGACGCTTTTCGCTCGGTTTCATCTCGATTGTCCGGGAGGAAATCAGGGTGAGGTCCGGTCCCTCCGGGATTGCCGTGCCCGCAGAGTCGTCCTGGGCTCCGGAAAAACCGGGCAGGGCGAGAGAGAGGATGGCGGGAAGGGTGAATTTCAAGTTCGGGGTATTCATGGTGATGTCCGATCTGATTGACTAAAAGTTTGTGAATTCGGCGGCCGGTCAGCTTTTGAGGACGGGGACCTGCACGGTGAGTTCGACGTGGATGTTGTTGGCCCGGTCTCCGCGGATGAGGCGGCACTTGGAAATCCGGGCGGCCGGAATTTCCTCTTCGAGTTTTCCAAGCCAGTTCAGGGTCTTGGTGTAGTCGTCCTCGATCACGAGGGTGGCGACCAGGGCGCGGGAAATCTGTTCTTCGGTATCCAGTTCCCGTTCCTCGTATTTCTGAGAGAGCAGGAAAATGTCACCGTTCCGGACCAGTTCCGAGATTCGCTGTTCCCCGGCTTGCGGGTTCGCGACAGCTTCGAAGTGAGGCAACCATTCGTGATAGACGGTCCTCAGGTCGGCGGTCTTGGAATCGACCGTTTTCAGCTTGATCTCAGCGACACGCCGCTGTTGTTCGGCCATTTCCGCCTGGTTTTTGGTTTCTTCAGCGGCTTCACGGGCGGTGACGGCACGGGCACGCATTTTCTGCGTGCCGTACAGCATCGCGCCGATAAACAGCATCAGGAGAATGCAGGCGACTTTGTGATTACTCATGGTTTGTTCGGGTAAAGATGGGGTTTCTTGGGGAGATTACTTGTCGTTCCAGATCAGGGTGGCCTGGAAGTCGGTGGCGTTGCGGCCTTTCACCTGGTTGGCGGAATAAGTCTGGAAGTTCAGGGCGGTAACGGCGTCCAGCGTCGTTTCAATCTGCTGACTTCCGTTGTCTCCGTTGATTTTCAGCTGCATGAAGGTATGCGCCGGAATCTCCGGATTGCGGTCGAGGGACAGTTCCGCGATGGAGCTGTTTTTCGTCATGCTGCGACCGATGGCGACCGTCACGGGCTGAATCGGGCGACAGCCCTCGAGCCACTTGGCGATTCCTTCGGCCCGCTGGGCGATTTCGACGATTTCCGTCTGTTTTCCGACGATGGTGGACTGTTCGGCCTGGGCGGCCTGAAGCCGTTCCTGCCAGATTTCTTCGGACGCCTTGTGAGTGCGGAAACTGAGGAAGAAAAACAGGCACAGAAGTCCTGACAGCAGGACGCACCCGTAAAATGCGATGGGGACGAGTTTGAAAGCCGGGGGCAGACCGCCGGAAACGTTGGCGCGTTCGGTTTTCAGGTCGTGGATGATATTTTCCATGGTTCTGATCGAAATGGTTGATGATGGATGGATTCAGCAGGGGGTCGGTTAGAATTGGCCGAGCAGGGTCCAGAGCTGGTGGGGTTCGGTGACATCGGTCACATGAAGGTTCCCGAGCAGCCCCATGTATTGCTTGGCAAACTCGTTTTCCGGGGCCTCGCCCATGAATACCACGCGGGTTTCCGGATCGGCGGATTCCACGTAGGGCTTCAGCATCTGCTGAATGGCGTTGGTGTCCCCGGCGGACAAACCGGATCGGGAACGCAGTTCCTGCCATTGACCTTTTTTCTGGCGAAGCACGCAGAGTGAATTGTCGCACCAGGTGATCACGATCAGGTTCTGGTCCTTGAAAGCCGCATCGCTATTGATCCGGTTGAGGAGAAAACCGGTCATGGCAAACAGGCCGCAGCAGATTCGCGCCGGGCGGATGTTGTGACTGCGCATCGATTCCTCGACCGTTTTGATCATGGATTCGTCACTGGCGAGGACCAGGCTGGCACTCGTTTCCGGGTTGTGGTGAAGCGCATATCGCTTCGTCCGGTCACACTTGGTGCCGAGAATCGATTTCGGATTCGTCCGCACCGTGTCTTCCCAGCCTTTTGTCCGGGAGAGGTTGTGCTCGAGGCTGATCACGAAGCGGTTGTTCAGCGAAACGCCGATCCAACCATCATCGGAATTCTGGCGCCAGCCGTCCGCCATCTGAGCGGCCACGTCTGTGAATTCGCCATCGGCAACGCCGGTGTTTTCCACCTTGCCGCGCTTGTTGAGAAACGCCCAGGAGACCTGGCCGCGGCCGACGTTCACCAGGCACGCCTTGCGGCCGGGAAATCGTTTGCTCCACGGAAAACGGGGGTTGTCTGCCTCGGGCCGGAAGGCGGCGAAGGTCAGTACGTCTTTGATGTCACGGAATTCCATTTGTTTCAGCTGGTTGTGGGTTGTTCTTGGTGATTACTTCTTGAAATCAGTTCAGCTTCCTGGTGCAGGTATTCCGCCACCTCGTGATCGGAAAAGCCGGTAGGAGGGCGCACGCTGGATTTGAGGCCCTCGAATTCGCGGGCGGCCAGGCTCTGCTCGAAATTCTGCATGCCCTTGGTTTGGCCGGTCTCCAATTCGTGATCGAGACGCTTGAAATCGCCCCGCCGGATCATTCCGGTCACCGAATCATAGGGGAACATGATTTCGTGAATCGCGAAGCGGCGTTGCTTTTCCTTATCAAACAGAAGCTGCTGACAAAGAATCATCCGCATCGAGTCCGCGAACGACAGCATTGCGTTCTCCAATCGATCACTCGGAACCAGTTTCAAAAATCGCTGCACCGTTTGGGCAGCTGATGAAGTGTGCATCGTCGCGATCACGACGTGACCGGTTTCCGAGGCCTGCAGGGCGATTTCCGCCGTTTCACCATCCCGAATCTCACCAATCATGATGACATCGGGGGCCTGACGAAGGGCAGCACGCAGAGATTGTCCAAAATCGAGCTCATCCCCGCCCATTTCCCGCTGGGTGACCAGGGTGGGGAGATCGGTCGGTAAAATGTATTCGATCGGATCCTCGAAAGTGATGACGTGCTCGCGCCGGCGGGCGGCCCGGGCCGTAATCATCGAGGCAATAGTGGTCGACTTACCGGAACCGGTGGCACCGCAGACCAGGAACAAGCCGTTATCTGCTTCGAGATAGGATTTCAGAGCCTGCGGAGGCAGGGAAATCTGTTCAGGGGTTGGAATCTCATCCGGCAGCAAACGCATGACC
>JABDJT010000587.1 GCA_013003335.1 Verrucomicrobiales bacterium
GAACCCTCTTCGTCGTCAACGGCAAGCCCGGCGATATCTATGCGGTGACGCCCGGTGGTTCCGGAGATGTGACGAATTCGCTGATGAAATGGCATCAGGGCCGGAAAGCGGGACGCGATCTTCCGTCTCCGGCGGCTGTCGGGAACCATCTCGTTGTGGTCGACATGTCCGGCGTGGGCGCGTGCTTTGATACGAAAACCGGCGAGGTGATCTGGAACGAACGGATTGGCTTGAAAGGCGAGGTGGCGGCTTCCCCGCTGGTTGCGGGCGGGAATGTTTATTTTCAGAATGTATTCGGTGGCGAAGTGTACGTCATCAAACCCGGTCCGAAACTGGACGTCGTCTCAGTCAACAGCCTCGGCGCGAAGCCGGACGAGATTTTCCGGGCGACCCTGGCCCCGATCCAGGGAGACCTGTTTGCCCGTTCGCAGAACGCTCTGTATTGCATCGGAAAATAAACCCGCTAAAATAGGGCGCCCCTTCCGCCCACTTGAATGTCAGTCACTTTGTTGCTTCAACAGCCGTTTTTCGCCTCGCTCCTGATGGCGGATAACGGGCTTGGGCGCGGGCTGGATGGAGGAGAAATCGGGCTGCAGGTCTTTTACCTGTTCCTCCTGATTCTCCTGAATGGCTTTTTCGTGGCGACCGAGTTTGCCTTCGTCAAGATCCGGGACAGCCAGTTGGACCCGTCGATCGAGAAGGGCAGCGGCGGGGCAAAGCTGGCCCGGCATATCCTCGGAAAGATGGATTCGTACCTCTCCGCTTGCCAGCTGGGGATCACCATTTCGTCCATCGTGCTGGGAACCGTCAGCGTGCCGTTTCTCTACGGTGTGGTGGAGCACTATCTGTCTCCCTTCGAGCTGGACCCGCGAGCCATCACGGCGCTTTCGTGGATCCTTGCCGTCTCGATCGTGACCGTTCTTCACGTGGTGATCGGTGAGCAGATGCCGAAGGTCCTCGCGATCCGGAAAGCTCTGCGGGCATCGGTGGTATGCAGCCGTCCACTGCACTGGTTTTACCTCTTCCTGCGCTGGCCGGTTTGGATCCTGAACTGGTGTGCCTCGTTCCTCCTGCGGGTCATTTTCAAGATCGATCCGGCAGACACGGGTGAAGGATCGGATTTCAGTGCGGATGAACTCCGTGTCCTGTTCGAGGAAACCGGGAAAACGGACGAAGTGACGGAGCGGGAGCAGGAAATCCTGATCAATGCTCTCGAACTGAATGCCCTGACCGTTCGTGATATCATCACTCCGCGCCAGGAAGTGGTGTGCCTCGACATCAACAAGTCGTTCGAGGAAAACATGGAGGTCGCCCTCGAATCCAAGCACACCCGGTTCCCGCTCGTCGACGGGCACCTTGACCGGACGGTGGGGCTGATTCACATCAAGGACCTGATCGGGCAGATGCAGAATGGCACGCCGGACCTGAAAGAGCTTTCGCGTGAAATGTTGATCGTCCCGGAACTGGTTCCGCTTGATAAAATGCTGACCCGGTTCCAGAAAGACAGCGCGCACATGGCATTGGTTGTCGACGAATACGGCGGCTCGCTCGGGTTGGTGATGCTCGACGACGTGCTCGACCAGATCGTGGGCGACATCCAGGATGAATTCGATGAGGAAGTCGAGAGCCTGTTCAAGCGGATCAGCCCGGATGAATTTGTCGTGAAAGGGACCTTTCCGCTTCACGAGCTCGATGACGAAGTCGAAGAACTAATTCTCGAAAGCCCGGATGTCAGCACCGTCGGAGGTTATATCACCGAAAAAATCGGTCATATGCCGGAGATCGGTGAGACCGTCGAGATCGAGGGATACCAGGTCAAGGTGACGGAGGCGGACGGAAAGAGCGTCCGGGAGGCCAAATTTCTGAAAATGCCGGATACCGGTCGCGGAGAAGAGGCGGCGGAATCAGACGACGAAAACGGCGCGGAATCGGAGCCGGAAGTCGAAGCCTCCAATCCGCGCGACGATCAATAACGAACGGTGACCCCGAAGTGCATCTTGCCGTCGTTGATGTCGACTTCCTCCAGTCCGTGGGTATCGATCACCCAGCCGTAAGCACCGCGGGCAAACACATTCTCGCGAATCCGGAGCTGCACGCCGATCCCGGCGGATTGCAGAGCAGGATTCGGCACGCCGCCCATCGCATCGGACACCTGGAGAAAAGCGCCGTCGTAAAAACCGAGAAGGTTCCATTGGTCGTCGATCGCTGGCAGGACGGAGAATTGCGGTGAGATCAGCTCGACATTCAGGATTGCTCCCGAATCTCCCCGGGCCTGGTTTTCATCGAAGCCACGGACCGTCCGGTATCCGCCGGCCAGCACCTGCTCTGTCGAAATCAAGCGCGCTCCGGTCGTTTGCCCGGTGCTGCGCAGGACCAGGCTGAAATCCGCCGGAAGCCGAAAACCGCGTTCCAGCTCGGCGATTCCATACCAGTAATCCGCCGTCGATCCTTCGCGGAGCGCTTCGAAGGCCGCGTCGTCATTGTCCTGCAGCACGCTGCCCGGCGCCCAAACGGAGCTGAGGCTCACGCGCGTGTAGCCGATCTTGTCGGGGAGCGTCGCCTCGTATCCGATGCGGTATTGAAACACCACGGCGTTCGAATCGAAAATGTCCAGGCCGCCGAAAATCAGGTTCGTGTTGGTCGATTTGTAATCGAGCCCGAATTGAACGGAGTGGCGCATCTCCTCCAGCAAACCGCTTCGGCAGCGGGGGAGGGGGATCTCGTACTCGCCGGTCCCCTGGATATTTTCGCCCATCAAATCCAGCGGCAGAACCAGGTCATCGGATGCCACTTCGCTGGACACGTAGGCTCCGATCAGTCGAAGCTTGTGCCGCCATGGCAGGAAAGTTTCGTAAAACACGGTGTGCGCTTCGAGGTGATCGAAATCGATGTCGGCGTTGTAATTGTAGCTGATGGTCTGCTCTGTTTTCAGGGGGTTCATCAGCTGAAAGCCGGCGGAAAACTCGTTCTGGCCGGTGAAATTTACGCCTGTGTAGGCAAAACCGGAGTAGACGGAGAACGGTCGTTTTTCCTGCACCTGCAAGGTGATGTCCGAGGTACCATCGACCGTTCCCTTGTCGTAAATCAGGTTCACGGTGCGAATCGGGTTCTCGATGATCCAGTCCAGCCCGGCCCGGACGGTGCGCTGATTGATCCGGTCGCCGGGTTGCAGGCCAATTTGATTCCGGAGGTAGGTCACCCGCGAGTGACGGGCGTTCTCAACCCGGATTTCGCCGAGCACCGATTCGCGGGTCACGATCTGGATTTTTCCTTCGGTGATATTTTGCTCCGGGAAATAGACATCGACCAGCGGGTAATCGCTCTCCCGCCAGGCGAGAATGATTTCTTTCGCGAGATCGGACAGCAACCCGGCAGAAACCGGCTTGCCGAGAAATTCACCCAACTTTTCCTCAAGGCCGGCGGGCATTTCGATTTCCGGGTCGATCGTAAGTTTTTTCCCGGGGACAGCCGGATCAACCGGCTCCGCCTGATCCTGGTGGGAAAGCAGCACAATGGCACCGAGATCGACGCCGAAGGGCGTGTAATCGTCCGAGGACATCGGGGCCTCCGTCTCCGGCGGAGCAGCGTCCGGGCCTTCTGCCGGTTTGGCGCTGGCGAAGGCTTCCTCCTGCCGGTCGCGGGCTTTTTCGACCGGCCGGTTCCCGGTCTGGCCGAACGCCGGAAGACAAAAAGCGAGCAAAACGAACCAACAGGGTACGGTTGCCGAATAGACCCTGTTGGATCGTTTACTGGATTCCGAGAGCGGCATTGAGTTCGTTGAGAGCGGCTTCGCCGAGGTTGTTATTGAAGAGCAGAATTGTGGCCTGGCCCGGCTGAGCCCCACTGGAATCGAGTGCAGCCGGTCCGTCAACCGGTGTCAGCGAGACGACCACGGCGAGTTCGAGAGCGAGCAGAAGATCGGCCTGGGCCATGGGCGAAAGCTGGGCGAGCAGATTTTGCAGAGTGGGCAGATTGATCGGCGGGCCGGACAGGTCGATCGCGAAGGGCCCGTCGGGGTTGATCAGGAAAATCCCGAGGTCGAGTCCGAGCGCGGAGAGCAGCTCGACGTTCGCGTCCGGGGCGAGGGATTGTTGCAGCAACTGCAGGCCGAGGTTGGAAGGCTGGATGCCGGTGCCATCGAGAGACAGCGGTTGGAGGACGATCATTCCGTCGCCATCGAGTCCGCCGAGAATAATGGTTTGCTGAGTGATCGCGCCGAAGTTTCCGAGAATATTTTGCAGGCTGGAGAGTCCGCCCCCACCGGTCGCTTCGGTAAACGTGATCAGTCCGCTTCCGATTCCGTCCGGGTTTTGATTCGCGTTTTGGAGCTGAATTTGAAGCAGGTCTCCGCTGTCCGGGAAATCGGGAAGGGGAATGTCGTCTTCCGGAACCGGGGAAAATTCTTCTCCGGATGGTCCCGGTGCGAACCGCAGAATTTCAAAAGCGCTGAAATAAACCGCTCCCGAGCCACCCCGGGTAACGGGTGATCTCGACCCGAACGGGGCCTGGGAGAAGTTCAGGGTGTCGATGCCATTGCCACCATCGAGGACCTGGTTGAAGCTGGTGAATTGAGTGGTGACAGTGTCATTGCCCGGTCCCATTTGAAGCCGCACAGTTTCAAAATTCCCGAAATTCCAGGTCGGGTTGATCGAGATCACGCCCTCTCCAATGAACGCGGTGTGATTGACCGGAGGGGTGGGAGGACCGAATGTCGGCGGGGTGGGCGGCGGAATGGTAATACTGAGGAAATCCGCATTGTTACCGCCGTCGATGAATCCGGAGAAGGTCACAAGGCCATTGAAATTGAACTGGTCGATCCCGGGTCCGGAATTCACGTTTTCGAAGTCCGTAAAAAAGGTGGTCCCGTTCACCAGGCCGGAATTGTCATTGTTGATCTCGATCAGGTCGTTGGTGTCGAACAGAAAGATCCGATCGGTATTTTCGGTGCTCCCCCGGAAATTTTCGATATTGAAAAAGTTCAGGCCGACTCCGGTGGCGGTGGCATTTTCGAGGTCGACCTCGACGAGCGAGCCGAAGGCCTGGTAGTTGATTGAGTTTGAGGTGGGAGTCGTGGATAACCCGTTCCCTTCGAGGTTCCCATCGAGAAACCCGCCCGGAAGAAACGAGAAAACGGTATCGATTTCACCGCTGATGAGATTTTCAAATCCCCGCGCCGTAAAAATGCCGGTCGATTCGAATTCGTTGCTACCGGTGATGTCGATCGCATTAGTGGTCGTTGATCCGGTGAACTGATCATCCAGCCCCGCGCTTCCGATGAAATTTTCGATGTTGGAAAATGTGCCGGTGATACCGGTGGCTGTGCTGTTTCCGAGATCGACCGTGACGTTGGAGATGGTTCCCGCGCCGTAGGCATAGTCGAGAGTGTCGGCGACGGTGTGGCCTCCGCCGTCGAGGTTGCCGGACAGGTTGCTGGCGTTGTTGTGGATCACGAACATCTCATCGGATGCCCCGCCGGTGATGTTTTCGAACCGGCTGATGGAAATGCTGTGCGACCAACTGGAATAGTTGATGAGATCCGGACCGGTAACAGTGAAGGTCCCGTCGTTGACGTCTGAACCGAAAACGGTGTCGTTGGTCCCTGTGCTGCTTCCAACGAGATTCGTGATGCCGGTGAGTTGGTCGACCCCGACATCCACGTTGCCGGCCGTGAAATTCAGGAAGCTGAGGGTATTCGTGCCGCCTCCACCGTTGATCTGGATGTTCGGAAAGGGAATCGGAGCTGCGATCTCGAAGAGGGTGTCGGCGGTGGCGGAGCCGTACAGGTTCAATGCCGCGCCGGAGATTCCACCGGAGTTGACGAGGATGTCGCCCTGGTCCGTGCCGAGGGTGATCGATCCGCCGTTGGTCGAAGTCAGCGTGTCGTTGATCGAGATCCCGGGTTCCCCTGATGATTGGGCGGATCCCTGGATCGAAATGTTATTTTTCGCAGCGAGCGCGCCTCCCGATGCGACGTGAACGCCGACGT
>JABDJT010000014.1 GCA_013003335.1 Verrucomicrobiales bacterium
GTACCAACCTCCCCCGCGAATGGCGCGGAATTGATTCGTCGGCGTTTGCGGCTCGGACGCGTTCAGAGGATCGATGGCGAGTTTTACCGTGTCCTGGTAGCCGCCGCGGTCCCATTTTTTGTAAAAGGTGTCGAGATACAAATCCTGACACCATTCCCAAACGTTTCCGTGCATGTCGTGCAGGCCAAAGACGTTGGGCTCATATTTTCCGACCGGCGCGGTAAACACGTAGCCGTCTTCCAGTTCGTTTTCCCAGTCGAGAAGCCACTGCCGTTCCACGCTATGCTTGCGAAATTTTTCCAGTTCCACGTTCCCGATATTAGCGTGCTTATGAATTTCATCCCGAGGCACATCCCCAAAGGAAAACCACGTTTTCGCTCCTGCACGGCAAGCCAGCTCCCATTCCGCCTCGGTCGGCAGGCGGTATTTCACCCCGTCTTTTTCGCTGAGCCATCGCAGAAAAGCCTGAGCGTCGTCCCAACTCACGCCGACGACCGGGTGATCATCGCCTTGTTTAAAACCGGGATTTTTCCAGTTCGCTTCCGCTTTCCGTTCGAAATCGTGAGACTGGTAGAGCGGCTTATCAGCGGAGGTTGGAGCCCAAGTCACGATCCCCGTGCCGGATTTTTCCGCCGTCGTCACGTAGCGGGTTTCTTCAACGAACTTCCGGAACTCGCCGACTGTCACTTCCGTCTTGCTGATGAAAAAGGGCTTGGTAACCCAGACCGGATGCTTTGGGGATTCGGAGTTGCCGTAAAATTGAGCCGAAACAGAATACGGAAACGCACGTTGCAACTCGCGCTCACCACCGCTCAAACCCCGGTGGTATCGGCCCGGCTCGATGCGGTGCAACACAGATCCAGTGGCGGTTTTCGCCGTCTCATCTGCGAGAATTGGACCGTTCAACACGAGCAGGAGCAGGGCTATTCGGGGAACGTGCATGGTCGGTTTCGTGGGCCGTCAACATGACGCAATCCCCGCGGCGAACCAACCGAAAACTCGGATCAAAGCGATCCTATAAACGCCCCGGCTCTTCCGAAGTGCCCCTGCTTTTTGGCATCGTCCATCTTATCCAGGTTCCGCACCATCATGCCGAGCCGGTGCTGGTTGCGGAAAAACTCGTCGTTCCCCGCGATGAATGTCCAGAACAACGCGTCCCAGGATTCACACCAGTCACCCTTGACATAGTCGGACATTTTCCGGACGTAGTTCGATCCAGAGATATACGGCTTCGTCGTAAAAATTCCGCCATCGGAAAACTGGCTCATGCCAAACACATTCGGCACCATTACCCAGTCATACGCGTCGATGAAAAGCTCCATGAACCAATCGTTTACCTGCTTCGGATCAAAACCGCACAGCAGCATGAAATTTCCCAGCACCATGAGGCGCTCGATGTGATGGGCATATCCGTGGTCCAGCACACGGCGAATCACCAGGTCGATCGGTTCGATCCCTGTTTCACCCGTCCAGAATGATTCCGGCAAATCACGGTCATGGCCGAAAAAATTCTTCGTTCGCATCTCCACACCGTGGCGGTGATACATCAGGTTCATGAATTCCCGCCACCCGATGATCTGCCGCACAAATCCCTCCAGCGAATTGATCGGCACATCATTTTCGTCGGCAAACTCAAGCGCACGATCAACCACCGCCTGCGGCGTGAGCAATCCGATGTTCAGCATCGGCGTCAGGACGCTGTGAAACAGGACCCGTTCGTCCTTCGCCAGCGCGTCCTCGTAGGGGCCGAATTTTTCAAATCGTTCTTCGAGGAAATTCTCAAACCATTCCTCCGCTTCAGCATGCGTCGTCGGGTAGGCAAAAAACTCAGTGCCGCCGGGGTAATCCGGAAACTGCTCCTCCACTTCGCTGATCACTTCTTCGACCAATTTCGATTTTTCGACCGCCGGGTCGTCCGGCACCTCCAGTCCGCCGCGCTTCGGCATCGGCTTGCGGTTGTCCTCGTCGAAACTCCACTGGCCGCCTTTGGGTGATCCATCCTTGTTCAGCAGAATCTCCATCCGCTTGCGCTGACCTTCGTAAAACTTTGCCATGAACGGCCGCTTCCGACTGTCGAAATGTTCGTCTGCCCAGTCACGCGGCGTCAGGAACATGGGGGAATCATGAACCTCCAGTGAGACACCGGATTCGTTTTCGCAAAATTTCCGAATCCGTTTTTCGAGCAGAAAATCGTGAGGCACGCAGACATGAAATTCGTTGTATCCATCGTTCACCAGCTCGGCTAATCGCTTCAAAATGGTCTGATCACGACCGTATTCCGCGATTCGAACCGTATGACCATCGGCGTTCAGTTTCTCCGCAAACGCCCGCATTGAAGCCCGGTGCAGGACAATCTTCTGCTTATGAAACCGTCCCGGCGATGCGTGCGGGTCGCCGAAAAACAGGGTGTCCTCAATTAACACGATTTCGCGGCCTTTCTTGATCGCCGGATGAGGATCGAAAAGCTGGTGGGGGAAAATCAGGGTGAGCGGCTTGGCCATGGCGGAAAGAGTTACGCTTTCTGGAAAAATGCGGTCGCCCCGCCTATTATTGAATCGTAATTTCCAACAATGGAAGGAATCGGAGAAAATCTGTGGATTCAACGCCACCCGCTTTCCCTGATCGGCTGCAAGCTTGGCCGCAACGTGACGGTCATTCGGCTCCCTACCGGAAAGCTGGTCATTCATTCGACCGCAAACTTCTCGTCGCAGGACATCGAAGACATCGAGTCAAAAGGGGAGCCCGGCTGGTTGGTCGAGGCCACGAATTTTCACGATACTTGTGCGTCCCGGGGTCGACAGGTTTTTCCGGATCTCCCGTATCTTACTCCTGCGGGATTCAGGCATGCGGAAACCGACCCGATTTTGCCGGCCCCGCCGGAATGGGAAGGAGAGCTCAAAGTTCTCGAAGTAGCAGGGATGCCACGCGTTCGGGAGCACGTGTTTTTTCATGCGAATTCCAAGACACTGATTGTCGCGGATTTGTTTTTCAATCTTCCGCGGGAGTCTGGACGTTGGACCCTTGGATTCATGCGCGCGATGTCCGGAATAAAGACATACCCCGACTCCAGCCGATTTTTCCGGTCATTCATCCGCGATCGCGAAGCTTTTTACGAGTCGCTCCGCAAAATGTTGGAGTGGGATTTTAAGAAGGTGATCGTCGGGCATGGTGAACCGCTGACTGGTCCTGATGTCCGTGAACGAGTTTTGGCTGCGTTGCGAAAAACCGGGTTCTCTGTCTGAGTTCCACGATCCAACAGGGTCTGTTTGCCGAACCAACCCCGTTGGATCGTGCAGGGGGGTCGTTTTTTGGGAAATCAGCAGTAAGATTTCCGCATGGCTGAATTTGAAATCCCAGACGATTTTCAACCGTCCGTGGGGCTCGTGCTCGGGTCCGGGCTGGGC
>JABDJT010000021.1 GCA_013003335.1 Verrucomicrobiales bacterium
GATCGGCGAATCGGCGGTCATGGAGTGGAGAAAGGCGATGTCGTCGACGCAGGTGCCGACATTCGGGAACAGGTCGGAGACCCATTTGCCGCATTCGCCATACTGCTTGAATTTCCACTTCGGCTCGACGATGCGGCCCTGATTTTTCTTGCCGCCGCGACCGAAGGTTTTCACGTCGATCGTTTTGCCGTCCATGCCGTACATCGACGGCTTGTAGTCGAACGTGTCGATGTGGCTGGGACCACCGTAGCAGAAAATGAAGATCACGTTCTTGGCTTTGCCGGGAAGCACCGCCGGCTTGGCCTCGAGTGGATTTTGAAAACCGGCACCGTGACTCGCGGCGTTCGCATTTCCAAAAAAGCCGTCGGAACCGAGCATGCCAGTGAGGGCGAGGGCAGGGAAGCCACCGGCGATCTGGCCGAGGGCTTCGCGGCGATTGACGTTGCCGCAGAAAGTGGATTTGGGGGCTCGATTTTTCATCGTCTTCTTGGGATTAGTTTAATCCAGATACACAAATTCGTTCAAGTTCAGTGCCAGCAGAGCAAATCGCTCCATGGCCTGGTCTTCGGTCAGCTCATGCTCGCTTTGAAATTTTCCAATCATCTCGACGCAGTGGGCCACTTCGTCCGCTTCAGGATTCCGCTGAAAAGCGAGTTCGAGGCCTTTCTTGACGCGGTTTTCGACGGTGCCCTCATCCTTCAACCGCTGCGCGAACAGGGCGGCCTGGTCGTTCACGAACTTGGAATTCAGCATCGTGAGCGCCTGGGTCGGCACGGTCGTCGTGAACCGCACGGCGCAGGGCGAATCGGTATCGGCCTGATCAAAATCGGCCAGCATCTGGTGGCGGAGGCTGCGTTTCACGTGGATGTAAACCGAGCGCCGGTAGTGATCGCGCTCGTTTTTGGAGATCGGCCAGCCAGCCCCGGGACGGGATGCGGTCGCGAGCACTTCTTTCGGGAGCGGGGGATACACCCACTTGCCGCCGCGGTCCTCGAGATTCAGCTTGCCGCTCAGGTAGAGCATGGAATCGCGCATTTCCTCGGCGGTGAGGCGGCGCATGTTGTAACGCCAGAAGAGGTTGTTCGAGGGATCTTTCAGCAGGTTGTCCTCGTTCGGAGCGGAGGAGCGGCGATAGGTCTCGCTCATCATGATCAGCTTGTGCATCTCCTTCAGGCTCCAGCCGCGGTTGACCAATTCGGCGGCGAGAAAACTGAGCAATTCCGGATGGGTCGGGACTTCGCCGAGTTTCCCGAAATCATTCGAGCTGGCCACGATGCCGCGGCCGAAATGATGCTGCCAGATCCGATTCATCATCACCCGACCGGTCAACGGATTCTCCGGGCTGGCAATCCATTTCGCGAGGGCGAGACGGCGTCCGGAGGATTTCGCTCCGCGCTGTTCGACCGGTTCAAAACTGGCGGGCTTCGGACCGTCGGTATCGGAGAGAACCGTCGGAAATGCCGGCACGACTTCATCTCCCGGGGCGTGCGCTGATCCGCGGAGATGCACATGAAGCGGCTGAGGATTCGGGCCGGTTTCGGTGACCGCGTTCAGGGGAATGCCGGGATTTTCCCGCTGGATCTGGCCGATGGCTCCTTTGGCGTCCCGCCATTCCTTCACGATGTTCCTGGAAAATTTCATTTCCAGCTCCTGCTCCAGCTTTTTCCCGCCACGGCGGAGCGCCTCGGGAAGACTGTCCGGCTTGTGGGCACCCGTGCGGAGAGCCATGTCGATGTATTGGCCGCCGCCGGTTTGCTTGCAGTGGGCAGCCAGCACGTTCTTGCCGGTCTGGAAGGCATTCAGCGCTTTATCATCCAACTCGATCAGCTGGTAGTCCGTCACGTATCCCTTCGCCAGGTAAATCTCCACGCCGTTCAAGTACACTTCGACGTCCTCGTCGTGATAAATCTCCAGCACCAGTTTTTCGGGGATGTCCTTCGAACCGAAATTCGTGCGCATCCAGATTTCCTTCGTGTCCCACTTCGCCTTGATCTTTGTGTTCGGCGGGTTTGCGTTTCCAAAACCGCCCTGCGACTTCGTCCAGTCTTTCACCACCTGGCCAACCTCTTTCCAGCCGGGGGCAGGCTGCGTTGTCGGGAAAAACCACGTCGCCCCATTCGGCTCGCGGGCATCGCGAACGAAGGACTTCACCGGCGTTTTTGCTTTGCCCTGGCCTTTCGGAACCATTTTGCCGACTGCGTTCAAGTGCGCCGTCATGTCGGCTTCCGCTTTCGCGATGAAGGCCTGCTTTTCCTCGATCCGCTTTTTCCGTTCCGCTTCAAATTTTGCGATCTCCTCTTCACTCGCCCACGGCCGGATCGTCCCCGGCGTCTGGTAGGGCGTCACCCCGTGGAAAAACGCCATGAACGAATAGTAATCCTTCTGCGAAATCGGGTCGGCCTTGTGATCGTGGCAGCGAGCGCAGCCCATTGTCATCCCGAGAAACGCCTCAGTCGTCACCAGCACGTTATCCGCCAGCACATCGTACACATGCTGTTTCCGGTCGGCCGGTTCGTCGTCCCACTGCATCAGGCGGTGAAATCCGGTGGCCGTCAGGGACGCCTGCGTTGGTTTTGCAATTTCATCGCCGGCGATCTGCTCGATCACGAATTGATCATACGGCTTATCCTCGTTGAACGCGTCGATCACGTAATCCCGATACCGCCAGATTTCCGGCTTCGGGTTGTCCCGCTCAAACCCGTTGCTTTCCGCGTAGCGGACGATATCCAGCCAGTGCCGCGCCCATTTTTCGCCGTACTCCGGCCGGGCCAAAAGGTCGTCGATCAACTCTTCGACCGCTGCATCTTCGTCCTTCGCAAAATTCGCTTCAAACTTCGCGACCTCCTCCAACGTCGGCGGCAGCCCGATCAAATTGTAAAACATCCGCCGTGCCAGCCGTTCCGCCGGTGCCGCGCCGTTCGCCTTCAGTCCCGCCTCATCCAGCTTCTTCTTCACAAAAAAATCCACCGGGTTCGCCTTCCATTTCCCGAGATCGTGTTCTTTCACCGGCGTGTAAGCCCAGTATTCCCGGTCTGCATCCGTGATCGAAAACTGCTTCTTCCCTTCGCCCGCGCCGCCCTTGATCTCCAGCGACGGATCATACGGAGCGCCCATCTCCACCCATTTCGTCAAGAGCGCGATCTGCTCGTCCGGCAGCTTCGCTTTCGGCGGCATCTGATAATCGTCCTCCTTGTAGCTGATCATCTCGAGGATCAGCGACTTGGCCGGATCGGTTTCATCCAGGCCGGGACCGTAGTCGCCGCCCCGCAGCAGTCCCTCGCGGCTCGTGATCCGGAAATGCGCCTTCAGCTTTTCCTCTCCGCCGTGGCACTTGAAACAGTGCTCCTTCAGCAGTGGATGAATCTTCTCCTTGTAGAATGCCACCCCGTCGTCCTGACCCAACACTGCCGAAACCGGCCACATGGCGACAAACGCGAAAACGATCCAACAGCCCCGTGTAAGCGGGGTCCCGCGACCGCGGGAGGAAATTGCTGATTCAACAGGGTTCATTCGAGGGGAGGTTACGATCCCAAAACTGCGAGCGGGCTTGTCCCGCGGTCTGAGCACGGCCGGAACGGCCAGCACAAGACGCTGTTTTGATGTGATAGAGTAGGTCCGATGAACCAACCGTATTGGATCGTTTTGGGAGTTTTTTGTAAAAATGCGACAAAAACGGGTAATTTTCGATCCCGCGATCGGGTGGTCGATCAGTCGTTCGCATCCAGATCCAGCTCCCGCACCCAGATGTTCCGGAATCGGGTCGGGTTGCTGTGGTTCTGCAGCTTGATGGGGCCTTCGTCGAGTTTCTTATCGTAATTCGCGACGCGCTTGTGGCCGGTGGGGCCGAGGTATTCCTGGCGGTGGTGGGTCAAAACGCCATTGTGAATCACCGTCACGTAAGCCTTTTTCACCAGCTTGCCTTCGTCGTCCCAGCGGGGGGCTTCAAAAATAATGTCGTAGGTCTGCCACTCGCCCGGCTTGCGGGAAGCGTTCACCAGCGGCGGTTTCCAGCCGTAAAGCGCGGAGGCCTGGCCGTCGGCGTAGGATTTGTTCTCGAAAGAATCCAGCACCTGGATTTCATACCCGCCGAGCAGGAACACCCCGCTGTTGCCGCGGCCCTGGGAATTGCCTTCGACTTTTTCGGGCGTGGCCCATTCGACGTGAAGCTGCACGTCCTTGAAATTCCGTTTCGTCTTGATGTATCCGCCGACGCCTTCGCCTTTCGGCGGCACTTCCATAAATCCATCTTTCACAATCCAGTCCGCGGGCGAGTCATTTTTTTCCATCACCCACTCATCGAGATTTTTTCCGTCGAACAGCACGATCGCATCCGCCGGCGGATCGGCCGCCGTCTTGCCGGGCTTCACGACCTTCGGGCGCGGGCGGTTATCGTCGTGCACCCGCCACTTTCCGTCCGGCAGCATCGGGGTGTCGGTGTAACCGGTCGGCTGCTGTTTCGGCGCGGATTTGGCGGCCTTGCCTTTGCCTTTCGCCTTCTTGTCCTGCTGCGCGAGGCCGGTGGTCGAGGCGAAAACGAAAAGGAGAACCAGGGAGAAAATCGGGGATTTCATCATGCCGGAATTGAAACCTTTTCAGAGGCGAAAGGCAATGACGTGCTTGTGCTTGGGGGCTACGTTCGAATTGGCCCGTGAAATTTGTAACCGCCGGAAATGTTGGCACGTCTTTGTTTCGAAACTACCTTCCGGTTCTCCGGTTCTATTGATCTACAGGTTATGAAATTGACTTCCGCTCTCGCTCTTGTTTTTGCCCTGCCGCTTTTCGCCTCCGGCGAAGAAATCACGTTCAACGAACACGTTGCGCCGCTGATTCACAAGAACTGCACCGAATGTCACCGGCCGGGCGAAGCGGGTCCGTTTGCGCTGATCACTTACCGGGACATTTCGAAACGGGCAGCCACGCTGAACCGCGTGATTTCCGAACGCTACATGCCTCCATGGCATCCGGTCGAGGTCGACGGAATCCAATACGCGCACTCGCGAAAGTTGAGCGATGCGGAAATCGAAATGTTCGCAAAGTGGGTCGAAGCCGGGAAACCGGAAGGCGATCCCGACAAGGCGCCGAAACCGCCGGAATTTCCCGAAGGCTGGCAGCTGGGGGAGCCGGATT
>JABDJT010000052.1 GCA_013003335.1 Verrucomicrobiales bacterium
GGACGGCCCCGGGTTGTCGACCCTGGTATGCGGGGTATCCTTGACTCATGGCCGGAGCGTAGTAAATCGGGAGCAGACAGGCGACTGTAAAATCAGGCCGGATTTATAACGGAACAATGAACAACGACCCATCCAGCACGCCGCCTGACCCGGCCCCGATGAGGCGGAGTTATTCTACCCGCCCTCCCCTGAGCCGGTCGGATCTTTCCACGAATCCTTTCGAGCAGTTTTCCAACTGGTTCGCGGATGCGGTGGCAGATCCGGATGTCCGGGAACCAAATGCCATGACACTTGCGACAACTGGATTGGACGGCGGAGTTACAGCCCGCACGGTTCTTTTGAAGCGAATCGAAAGGGGCGAGGGTTTTGCCTTTTTCACGAATTATAAGAGCCGGAAGGCCCGTGAGCTGGCCGCCAACCCGGAAGCCGCTCTGCTGTTTCTGTGGCAGTCGCTGGAGCGCCAGATCCAGATTCGCGGGGTGGTGGAAAAGCTGCCCCGGGATGAATCGGAGGCATATTTTTTCTCCCGGCCCTATGGAAGCCGAATCGGAGCCTGGGTTTCGGAGCAGAGCGTTGAAATACCGGACCGGAACTGGCTGGAAGAACGGGACCGCGAATTTCGCGAACGATTCCCGGAAACAAATGCGCCGGACTGCGTGCCACTTCCGCCCGACTGGGGTGGGTTCGAACTGCACCCGAAATCCTTTGAATTCTGGCAGGGACAACCAAGTCGGTTGCACGACCGGTTTGAATACCTCCGGGAAGGGAAAGGCAGTAGCGAAGCCTGGAAACTGCGGCGTCTCAGCCCGTGATCGAGTTAAAAACTTCCCGGCTTATTCGCCCGTCCCGCCGATTCCCATTTTCTTCATTACGAAAATCGCGATGCCGAGAATGGCGGCGATTCCGAGCGTGATAAAGTGAAACGGAATTCCACCTCCATCATCCGCCGCGGCTGTACGGGGGCGTTCCGGTTTGGGTTTTGGCTTATCCTTGCTTTTCTTCGAAGAGGATTTCGTGGACTTGTCGGATTCGCCTTTATTCTTTGACGCCTGCGATTTGGCGCTGGATTGGGCGA
This sequence comes from Verrucomicrobiales bacterium, assembly GCA_013003335.1. GTDB lineage: Bacteria > Verrucomicrobiota > Verrucomicrobiia > Verrucomicrobiales > DEV007 > JABDJT01. Next base: position 1,076 of record JABDJT010000052.1, read on the forward strand.
GCTGGGCAAAGGAACTCGTGCCGGACTTCTCTGTCTCTTCCGAGCCTTTTTCGGTCTCCTCGCCCTTCGATTCTTCCCCTTTTCCTTCATCGCCTTTCGCCGGATCATCACCGCCCTTGGTATTCTGAACCAGTTCGTTGGATTTGGCAGCGGCTGCCTTGGCAGCTTCGGCTGCGGCAATTGCTTCCTGCTTTTGAGAAATCTTGAGTTTCAACTCCTCGACGTAGGTCGAGGGGTCGGTAGATACGGATGACTTCTTAGTCGAACGGCGCTTTTTATTGGATGTGCCTGAACTCGCAGCCTGGCTATCTTCCTCAAGAATTTTTTCCAGGGCGTCCTGCGCTTCAATCAATTGCCCCTTCGCGAGCATTCGATCAACCCCGTGAAGTTTTTCCGCCCGTGCGGCGAGCACATCAGCGTCCACCGATTCCAGTCGCGCCGTTTCGTCGGCAATCAGTGCCACACATGCTTCCAGTGACTGCGGTGAATTGATATTCACCCGCACCCACTTGATTCCATTCTTTCTGTCGGCCTCCGCCGCCCTCTTAAAGCTGGCTTCCTCGCGTTCCTTCGCGGCGATCACGCGCTGCTGTTCGTCGATGGGAAGATTTCCTTTTCCCTTCTCCCATGCCTCATTCCGGACGTGCACGTTGCGGAGCGCACGCTTCGCCTGCACCTCCAGAAGCGGCAGGAGATTTTTCACTCCTTTCACGGCCTTCGCGTGGGCCGGCGTTCCAAGCTCATTTTCTTCGAGAGCTTCGAAGGCCCTCATCGCCTCAATATATCCCGCCAGATTCTTCGATCCCGCGTGCGTTTTGATTGCGTAATAGCGCTTTTCTGCATTCACAAACATCGGGAAATCCCGCCGATCCTGCGGCGAATACCAGACTCCATCAATTTTCTGGGAGCCCCGCTCCACTTTGTCCAGCTCCTCCGTCAGAACCGTTAGGATTTCGTCAACTTTTGAGCGATGCACACTGTTGGGGTATTGCTCGATGAAAGCTTTCGGACCCGTGTTGATTTTGTCCTTGTACTCGCTGGCCGGCATCAGCGAGCGAGTCGGGACGAGATTCTTGATTTTCTCAAAAGCCTCTTCGTCCGGCGATGCCTTCTTGATCGAAGCGATCGTCTTGCGATCCACCAACTTGGAGTCTTTGATCGTTGCCGAAATTTTGCTCTCCATTTCGATTTTTACGAAATCGTCTGCCTCAAGAACGATCTTGCCTTCCAAAACCGTTCCGTCTTTCAGAGTGATTGTATCGGCCTGAACGACAGCCGGCGTGAATAGGAGCGCAACTGCGACTGCGGTCAGCCAGGGGGAAAATATTTTCTGATCCATGAATTTGATATGTGGGAATTGAGTCCTCCAGAATACAAAGCGTCACCGGCACACTCAATCACAAAAGTCATCAGCAAGAAAAACAGTCGGCAAAAGCCATAAAAAAGGTTAAAATCCCAACCGCACAAATTCGAGACACAAAGAAACACAGTGACGCAGACGCTCGTTATCGCGAGCCAGAAGGGAGGGGTTGGTAAAACCACCATTGCCGTCAACCTCGCTTACGCCCTGGCCAGCCGGGACTGGAAAGTCCTCTTGATCGACGCCGACCCACAGGGGGGCGTCGGTTCCTCCGTGTCCCAAAAGTCCCGCAGTGCTTCCGGACTTTACGATTATCTCGATGGAAAACCGATCCAACAGGGTCTGTTTGGCAAACCAGCAGGATCGGATCAGCAAACGACCAACGATCCCCTGGAGGGTATCACGCTGACCACGAGACTGCCGGAGTTGTCCATCATCCCCGCCGGCACTTCCGCCCCGTCCTTTTTCCGGAAAATGCCGGCACTGCCTCAGCTGAGGCAACAACTGCGGGGGCTGCTCTCGAGTCTAACTCATTCGAGACCTCTCGATTTTATCCTGATCGACACCCCGTCAATCACCTGCCCGATGACCGAAGCATTCGCTTCGCTCGCCGATCATTTACTGCTTCCCGTCCAGTCTGAAGCCCTGAGCCAACGAAGCATGCCTCATGCTCTCCGTTTCGTCTCCTCGATGAAAAATGGGGACGATTCGCCCAACCTCGCGGGTATCCTTCTGACCATGACCGAGCCGGACGATCCGGAATCCATCGACATGCAGCGGGAATTCCGCACGCTTTTACCGTCCCGGTTTGTGCTCGATACCGTGATTCCGCGGGACCCCGATTTTTTCCGCGCCAGTCGCGCGGGCGTTCCCCTCGCTCTTCTGCACCGCCAACCTCCCGCCGCAGCCCTCGTTTTCGACCAGCTCGCGGCCGAATTGGAGCCCCGGTTGGGGATCTCGGATGAAGAAGATGAATTGAACCCGATTTTACAAAATGACCTCACAAGACTCATGGATTGATCAGGATGAAATCGATCAACTGGTCCACTCAATCAATTCCAGTTCGAAATCCTCTTCCTCAAAACCAACCAGCCCCGAACCGGAAACCGGGGCAATCGAACCCTCTGAAGAAACCGACGAGGGACTTTCTTTCGCGTCATCTGATCCAGATGGCGACAACCCTGTGAGCGTTCTTCGGGTTCTTTCTGAAGCGAGAAACCGCGCCCATTCCGGCGGATTGCTGAAGCAAACCGATTTCTTTGCAGGGGATGGAAAAGAACACGCGGGAGCCGCCGATGATCCAGGCGACGGACCCTTTCAACTACAGGAGCACCCCCAGACCAGGGCCAGTGTCCGCTTTGAGAAACCGACGAGCGGCACTCCGCTTTGGCCCGATTTCCCCCCGTTGGAGGATGGCGAAGCGACCGACGATGAATCAGATGTTGAAAACGAGAGCGAAAAACCTGAAGCAGATCTGGAACAGACTGGTCCCGTCGATCTTTCCAAACTGCCGGACACCGTGGAAACGAAACGTCCGACTCTGCGTCACCGGGTGGAATCCGTCGCCCGGAAAGCCGCGGAAAAATTGAATGCCGATGTCGTGACGATCTCTGACCTGTCCGGCTACGCATTACTCGAGGGCGATTCCAGCCTCGGGAGTTCCACCTCCACTGCGCTCGTAACCGAGCAGGTTCATCAACTCAGCGAAGCAGTCGGTGCAACCGGTCCCGGCTCGACCCAGATTTCACTCGGCCCGGACCGCTGGCTCTGCCTCATCCAGGCCAACAGTGCGTCAGGTGGCATCATCGCTCAGCTCCAAACTCCGGAACCTCTTCACTCCGATCAGACCGCAGCGTTTCGTAAGAATCTCGAACGCGCACTCGGCCTGGACTGATTCTCACTCCTTTGTCCAAATCCGCGTGTTTAAATTGAGCTCCTCAACAATCGCGAGGAAGGCCTGCAATTCCCCGAGCATTTGCCGGATTTGGGTTGGGTCCATCGCCGCAACTCCGATCTTTGGTTCGAGGTAGGAACCCGTGTGGGGAATAGCAATCCACACGCTGGAGTCCTTGAACGCGATTCGGACATCGTCTTTCCCGAAACGGTTTTTCATGTCGAGAATCCGGCGCATCATCGAAGTGCTCAAAATGTAGCGGCACTCGACCTGGTCATTCGAATAAATCGCGAACGTCCTTTCAAACTCCGGATCCTCCAACTGCACCAGTTTGGTCCCGGAGCGCCCTGCCAGTTTCTGGAGACCCCGCCCGAAACGGCCCAGCAGCTTTTCCGCGTTGTCCGGCAGCACAAAAGTCCGCCCTTGAAAATGCTTGTGAAAATCGGCGATCAACAGCAGCCCCTGGAAAATCGTGACGTAATACGTCTCCGTTTTGCCGTCCCGGGTGCGCGTCCGCCGATCCTCTGCATGAATTTCCGCCAGTTGAATCTCCGTTTTCCCGTAGGAGCCCCACACCAAATCCTCTGATTGATATCGATCAGGAGACGTCGTGAACAATTCAGAATACCGGAAGGTATCGCTCCCAATACCCCGATTGGGATCAAATCCAAGACCCGAATCGATTAGGTTCAGAACGCGCGGAATCACTGCCGATTTGAAGGCCATCAAATACGCCCCGCGCTGTTTCCCGACTGTGAATGAAAAAATAAGTATCGAGATCACAGCAGCGACCGCCGCACCGATCAGGAATGGAATCATGCGCTGCGTGGCGAGACCGGCGATCACAAGCGCGCCGACAATGCAGCCAATCACAAGGAGAAACGTGGCCGATTTTTTCTTGTACTCCAGCCGCTGAGGCTCCAGCGCTTCCAGCGTCGGGCGCAGTTCGGTGATAATTGAATCCAGGTCCCTCATGCCAGATCTCAGTCAAAACCCACCTGCTGGCTCGCGCGATCCGATTCCGATGCCTCGAAAAAGTCGTGCCGGACGAAATGGAACATGTTCGCAATGATGTTCGAGGGGAACGACTCCACCGCGTTGTTCATTTCCAGGACCGCCGCGTTGTAGGCTCGCCGAGCCGCTGAAATCTGCTCCTCGATCTCCGTTAAATTCCGCTGCAGATTCAGGAAATTCTCGTTCGACCGCAATTCAGGATAGGACTCCGAAAGTGCAAAAAGTCTCCCCATTTCCGGCCCGAGCTGCCCTTCCAGGCGGAATCGCTCCGAGTCATCTTTCGCCTCCGAAATCCGGTTCCGAAGCTCAATCACCCGCGTCAGCGTTTCCTGCTCGTGTTTTGCGTAGCCTTTCACCGTACTGACCAGGTTCGGCACCAGGTCCGCTCGCTTTTTCAGGTTCACATCAATGCTGCTGAACGCATTCCGCACCATGTTCCGCTTCCCGACGAGACCGTTGTACACGATCACAAAAAACAGGCCGCCAAACAAGACGAGGCCCAGTAAGACAAAGACAAGTTCTTTCATACGGTTCGGCGGACTCTACGACAAACCGCTCCGCGCTGGCGATTACAAAGCAGGGACAAAATTACAGCGGGAAGAAAAATCGATCCAACAAGGCCTGTGTGCCAATCAAACCCTGTTGATTCGGAAAATGTTACGCACAAATGTGCTGCGTTGTTGCGGTATTTGACCCTGCGGCTTAATGGGAAGAGCGTATTTTATGAGCAGTATGATCCGTCATGGAAAAACCGATTCGTCTTCCCGACAGGCCAAATTGGCCCTGATCCTTGGTGTGATCTGGGCTGTGCTGCTCTCGATCCTCTGGTTTGCCCTGCGAAATCATCCGGGAGACGGAGGCGGCATTTTGAATGGAATCGGGCGATTGCACCTGATTATCGTCCACCTTCCCATCGCGCTACTCGTTCTCGCAGGAATCTTGGAGGTCCTCGGAAGCAACGAAAAGCGGGCTGCATTAAGAGATTCAATCCCGCTGGTGCTTTGGCTCAGCGTGCTGGGTGCCGTCGGCGCGACCGTCTTCGGATTTCTGCTCATGAAAGTCGAAGGCACGGCCGGGAAATTCATGCCATTTCACATGTGGACAGGAATCGGCGTAACGGTCTTTTCCGTTCTCGCGCTGGTCGCCCTTTTGAAAGAGAAAACTGGCGTTTACCGGCTCTCACTGCTGCTGGCGGTCGTCGCGGTCAGTGCGGCCGGCCATTTCGGTGGCGAAATGACCCACGGGGAAGGCTACATCACCAAGCATTTTATCGGAGCGGGTGATTCGGAAAACCTTGCCGGGGAAGGGAACGGCGAAGTGCCGGGTGCCCAAACCGAAGACACGCCGCTCGAAGAAAAACTGGCATACACCGCTTTCGTCGCCCCGATTTTGGAAAACAAATGCAACGAGTGTCACAACGAGGCGAAGATCAAAGGCAAGCTCCGGATGGACACGCACGAGATGCTCATGGCCGGGGCAGAGGGTTCGGATTACAAAACCGTCGCGCCGGGTGATCCGGAGAATTCCGAATTGCTCGTTCGGGTAACGCTACCCTCAGACGACGATGATTTCATGCCGCCGAATGACAAGCCCGTCCTGACAGAAGACGAAATTCGGATTTTAACCTGGTGGATCAAGGGCGGTGCCGATGCCGGAATGACCGTCGGTGAAATGGCACCCGGGGCTGATGTTTTAGCTTCCCTGACGGCATTCGAAGAAATACAGAAAGGCGCGGCAGAAGAGGAAATTCCCTGGGAACCGGAATGGGACGGCCTCACCGACGAGGAGAAAGAAACCCGCCTCGCCGATGCAAAAGCCGCTGCCGGGCAGCACAATTTTTCCCTCATGCCGATCTCAGCAGAGGACGATCGGCTGCGGGTCAACGTGATCAACGCCGCGAAAGATTTTGGCGATGACCAACTGAAACTCCTCGAACCCATCGCCGAGCAAATCGTCTGGCTCGATGTGGCCCGGAGCCAGGTCACCGACGACGGCCTGAAGTCCGTGAACAAGATGCGAAACCTGGAAAAACTGCATTTGGAAAATACCAGGGTGACCGATGCCGGAATCGCCCGGTTGGCACCGTTGAGCGAACTGGAGTACCTGAACTTGTACGGCACGGAAGTCTCCGACGCGATCTTCGAACACCTCGCTGGCATGGGGAATTTGAAAAAACTGTATGTCTGGCAGACGAAAATCACGCCGGCAGCTGCGAAATCCTTTGAGCGCAGCGTGAACCTGGAGATCAATACCGGTGTCGATTTGGCGGCAGCTCCCACTCCGGAAGCCGATCCACCGGCTGAAAAAGCTCCGGCCCCGAAAGCAGACCCGAACGCCAACGCAAAAGCGAAAGCGCCCGCGCCGAAAGCGGATACCAAGGCTCCGGCTGCCAAATCGAAAGGAAAAGCTCCGGCGGCCAAGGCTCCGGAAAAGGGAAAAGGCAAGGCCAAGGCGGCGAACTGAAATTCAGAAAAACACGCCGGCGCAAACGGCAATCGCGCAGCCGATCAGGATAAACACGTATCCGAGCGCGCGAGCCTGCTCACCCTTCAACAATTCCGGCTCCAGATCCGGCTCACCAATCTCCTCTCCGCCCGGAAGATTTACCTCCCCGGATTTCACAATTCGGGTGCCTTTCACCACGACCACGACCCCGAGCAGGATCACGGTGACCTTCATCACGTAGTAAAAAACGACGAATACCATTTCGATTCGCCGCAGCCTCCACTCAGTCCTGCTTTTGCGCAAACAGCCACTCGTGGACTTCCACGTCGTTGTAGACTTTTCCCGGAATCCCGTGACCCTCTCCCGCCATCTCCGTGTATTTCACCGGCGCGCGGGCTTTTTCCAGCGCTTCCATGATGCCGCGGCTCTGCTCCACGTTGACCGTCGCGTCCATGTCCCCATGAAAATTCCAGATCGGGATTTTCTTGATGTCACCCGCAATTCCAGGATTCGCCCCGCCGGCAATCGTCACCGCTCCCGCAAACAAATCCGGCTCCTTACTCATCAGGGAAAACGACCCGTAGGCTCCCATCGAATAACCGGTTACGTAAACGCGCTTCGAATCGACCACCGACACGTTTTTCACGATGTCCTCGATCAAATCCAGCACCGCATCGCCGGTCCCACCATTCCAACCGCCGTCCGTCGGGGCCTGTGGAGCAATCAGGATGCACGGGCGTTTCCGGAAATTGTCATCCGCGGTCAGGGTTTTCGGACCCTGAACCCGAATTTGCTGTTCATTGTCCTCACCGCGCTCGCCCGAACCGTGCAGGTATATCACCAGTGGCAGGGAATCGCTCCGCTTCACCCGCTTCGGGCCATACATTTGGTAGTTCACGCCCTCGTGCTCGCCCTTCACCCATTCGCCTTTGATCATCTCTTCGTAATCGCCCAGCGACAATTCCGGCGCGTTTTTCTCCGCGTCTGCTGCTTTCATTTCCTCGATTTTCGCTGCTACAAATTCGCGATCCTCCTCGGAAAAAGTCGTCAGAGGCACAGTGAAAACCTTGTTGTCCGCGGCCCGCCGGATGGTCACCGTCCGCCCGTCGGATTTCACAAATTCAGCCTCCATCTTTTTCCCGTCACTGGCCGCGGTCCACGTTCGCGCGTGAAGCGGCTGGGGAATCAAAATCAAGGACAGGAACAGCGGGACCAGGTTTTTCATGGGGTGTGTGCTTTGTGGTTTTTACGAACCAACAGATTCGGAGCGTAACGGAGAGAGACGGAAGCAGTGAAGTCAATTGGTTCTCCAAACAGACCCGGTTGGATCGTTTTTCTTGGAATTTATTTACGGGCGCGGCAGAGCGGGTCTTTCAATCGGCCGACAAATCGGCGCAAACCAACTCCTTGTCGTTGCGGGCAAAAACGCACTTGTGGGCGAATGCGGGCGGCGACCAGACAACGTAGCCACTCCGGCGTTGCTTCAGGGGAGTGGCGGGTTCGAGCAACTTCGCACGACTGATTTCGCTATACCCTTCCGGGCTGACTTTCCCGATGATCAGCTCGCCCTGCTCGTTCAACATCCAGGTTTGATCACCGTTCTGCACCGGAAAAACCGTGGACCAGCGGCCTTCCGGCGTCACCGTCAGGTTTTCCCAGAGCCGGTCGCCGGTTTTCGGATCCAGACAGCGAAACTGCCCGTAGCTGTCGACTCCGTATATGTGATCACCCTGGAAAAACGGCGGACTGATCATGCAATGCAGCGCATCGGTTTTCCGTTCGTTGATTCCCTGCCGGTGCCAGACTTCCTCCGCCTTGCCGTCTTTCGTCAGCCGAATCAATCGCGATCCATCGTAAAACACCGACAAAAACAGCAGGGTTCCGTCCGCATTGACTGCCGGGTTCGGGACGTTGATCGGCATCTTATTGGGCTTGGTGGGAATTTCCCAATAAACTTCACCGGTCTCCGCGTTCATTCCCGCGATTCGGAAACCGGTCCACGCCAGCAGGGCGCGTTTGCCGTCAGGCTGATCGATCATCATCGGCGAAACGTATCCGGCCTTGTCGCTGAACGCGCGCCACGCCTCTTTTCCGGTCGCGGTATCGAACGCCAAAATGCAGGCTCCGTCCCGCGCCGCCGCGGCCTGCACGATCACTTTCCCGGCTTCGACAAGCGGCGAACTGGTCAGACCCCAAATCGGCATGTCGATTTCGTAATCGTCAGCGAGATTTTTCGCCCAAATCACATCGCCGGTCGCCGCATCGAGGCAATGCAAATGTCCCATCGTGCCAAATGCGTAAGCTTTTCCGTCAGCGATCGTGACGCAAGCCCGGGGACCGGTGCCGTACCCGACCCGGCCGTATACGCAGTCGTATTCGTGATCCCAGACCGGCGACCCGTCTTTTGCACTGAAGCAGAGAATCCGCTCCGTCGAATTCCCCGCTTTCCCGTGATCCATCACATAAACCTTGTCGCCCGCGACCGTCGGCCCGCCATATCCCGGTCCAATCGGCACCTTCCACTTCGGAGTCAGCGTATCCGATTCGAATTTCCCGATGATTCCCGTCTCATTCCAGACCGCCTTTCGTCCTTTACCCTGGTATTCCGGCCAGTCGTCAGCGTGGAGAATCGCAAATCCGAAAAAAACCAGCGGCAAAAAGAGGTGCTTCATGGGGCCAGTGTGTCTTTTTCAGAATCCAAAAGCAACCCGCCGATTTTCACCTTTCAATAACGCACCTTCCGCTTTTTCACCTTCAGCTGCGGCTCGCCCGCCTGCTTTTTCAATTCGTTCAACTGATCACGAATCAACGCGGCACGCTCGAATTCAAGCTTCTGCGCGGCGACCTGCATTTCCTCTTCCAATTCCCGGATCACCTCCACGGTGTCGAGATCTTCTCCCTCTGCGACGAGGCCAGACTCGACGTCTTTGCCGTTGTAAACGGTCCGCAAGCTGTCCTGCACGGAACGGATCACGCTCTTCGGCGTGATGCCGTGTTCCTCGTTGTGCTCGACCTGCTTGGTGCGGCGGTATTCGGAAATGTGAATCAGTTTCTCGATGGAATCGGTCACGTTGTCGGCAAACAAAATCACCTCGCCGTTGATATGCCGCGCCGCCCGGCCTGCCGTCTGAATCAGGCTGGTTTCGCTGCGCAAAAAGCCCTCTTTATCCGCGTCGAGAATGCAAACGAGGCTCACCTCCGGTAAATCGAGTCCCTCCCGGAGCAGGTTGATGCCAACGAGAATATCGAACTCGGCGGCCCGGAGGCCGCGCAAAATTTCGACTCGCTCGATCGCATCGATGTCGGAATGAAGATAGCGAACGTTCAGCCCGGCGGCGCGGAGATAATCGGTCAAATCTTCCGCCGTGCGCTTCGTCAACGTCGTCACCAGAACCCTCTCTCTTTTTTCAATCCGCTGCTGGCACTGCTCGATCGTCTCGTCAATCTGGCCTTTCAGCGGCCGCAGGGTGATCACCGGATCGAGCAGGCCGGTCGGGCGAATGATCTGCTCGACGATCAGATCAGTTCCCTTTTTCTCCGGATCAAAATCACCGACTGGCTGGAAAGCACCGGAAATGCGCGGGAGGCGTTCGGGAACGGTTTCTTCCTGCCCGATTTTCTTTCGTTCATGTGGAATGTAGGTCTCGACACCAACCTTGGAATTCTTGATCTCGAATTTCGCGGGCGTCGCACTGACATAAACGATCTGATTCGTCAGATCCATGAATTCGGGAAATTTCAGAGGACGATTGTCGAGAGCACTTGGGAGGCGAAACCCGAATTCGACGAGGTTCTTTTTCCTCGAATGATCGCCCTCAAACATCCCGCCGATCTGCGGGACCGAGACATGCGATTCGTCGATCACGGTCAAAAAATCGTCCCGAAAAAAGTCGAGCAACGTCCCAGGCCGGGAGCCTTCCGGCCGGCCGGTCAAATGGCGGGAGTAATTCTCGATCCCCTGGCAGAATCCCATTTCCTGCATCATCTCGATGTCGTAATCCGTCCGCTGCTTGATCCGCTGCGCCTCGAGATATTTTTTCTCCGACTCGAATTTTTCGACCTGCTCCTTCAATTCCTCGCGAATCGCCTTGATCGCTTTGGCCATCTTGTCCTTCGGCGTCACGAACTGCTTTGCGGGATAAAACGTGAACTCATCGAGCTTCGATTTCGCGTTGCCGGTCAGCGGATCGAAACAGGTGATCCGGTCAATTTCATCACCGAAAAACTCCACACGGATTGCCTCCTCATCGAGATAGGCCGGGTAAACTTCGACCACATCGCCGCGCACGCGGAAGTGCCCGCGAAGAAATGCGATGTCATTCCGCTCATACAAAATTGACACGAGCTGCTTCAGAAAATCGTCGCGATCAAGCTCCATCCCGACGCTGGTGAAAACCATCATGTCCTTGTAGTCGTCCGGCGAACCGAGGCCGTAGATGCAGGACACGCTCGCCACGACGAGGACGTCCCGCCGGGTCAGTAGTGAGCTCATCGCTGACAGACGCAGCCGTTCGATTTCGTCGTTAATCGACGAATCTTTCTCGATGTAGGTGTCCGTCCGCGGGATATAGGCCTCCGGCTGGTAGTAGTCGAAATAGCTCACGAAATATTCGACCGCGTTGTTCGGAAAGAAATTTTTGAACTCCGAGTAGAGCTGCGCCGCCAGCGTTTTGTTGTGCGACATCACCAGCGTCGGCTTCCCGATTTCAGCGATGACATTGGCCATCGTGAACGTTTTCCCTGACCCTGTCACCCCCAGCAGCGTCTGGTGCCGGTTCCCCGCTTCAATCGATTTCACCAGTTTGGCGATCGCCTGTTCCTGATCCCCCTGAGGGGAAAAATCGGAAGCGAGTTGGAATGAATGGCTCATGTTCAAAAAAGCAATACGTCAGCCTGATCCACGAATCAACAGTGTCTGTTCGACAAACGAACCCTGTTGGTTCGATTCAACGGATAAACTTTCGTTACCGAACGAACACTTCTTGCAGAATGGTCCCGAATTGTGTAAAACTTCCCTCCGCTTTTTTTGGCGGATTATTCAACCTCTCCACCCTTTTCAACCACCCCGGTTCCTCCTGATCTGCCTTTATGAACGTCGATCGCGCGACTTTGGATTTCCTGAACAGTTTCTCCGAAGACGAAAAAAATGAAGGCCAACGAATCCACGACGAAGGTGCTGTCGTGCAGATTTTTGGCACCCATCTCCAAATTCAAGGCAAAGTCGAAGACGGCTCCTGGTCCTGCCGGACAAAGCTTCGGCTCCAGGGGAATGAGTGGAATGGCGAAGCGGATGACAAATCCGAACAGGGGCGCGTCGCCCAATACGCCACGATGCTGGAGCGGATTGCCCGGAAGGGGGATATCCCGGAATCACCCAACGAAGTCGGGGAGCAATCGCTTACGGAGCTGGTGGAGGAAAACCTCGGTCGCAGCCTGACGGGAGTGGAAGACGAGTTTTTGAACAAACTGGAACGGCGCTACCGCCGGTTCGAACTGGAACGGGAAATTTTTGATTCCGACCTGGTCCGGCTCAGCCCGCGCTGGCCGATGGACACGTTCGATCCATTGACCCTTTGGCCCTCAGCTCCGGCGAACATTATCGAATTCTGGAATTACGTTTCCTACGCTTTTCGAAAGGGAAATTTCGAATACCCGGAATTCATGGAAGCGATCACCGACCATGCCTGGACGGAAGAACGCATGGCAGAATGGGAGCGCTCGCGGGAGGTGTCGGACTGGAAATACCGGGTCGAGGTTTTTGAAAAGCGACCGCCCGATGACGGGGTGGAAGAAGTGGAATTCCGGCTGCGCCTGAGTGGTCGGGAAGGCCGCCTGATGTGGCACCGGATCGGCGATGAGGAAGGTTTTCAAAAGGCCGAAGATGAAGATGACTTCAAAAGACTGCACGAGCGCTACCAGGGCGGCGGTCTGCGGATGAGCGGGGCTTCGGAGATTCTGTGGAGTAAATTTTTGCGCGCAACTGCGAAGGAAGACGAGCAGGACGGGGCACTTCGCCTCGACCGAATGGATAATTGCCGGCTATTGAACCGTCTGTTTCACCAGCCGGAAGTATCCGGACTGGTCGTGAACCTGGACGAAGAACCGTTCAAGACATCCAGTGATCCGCTCCGATGGATTTGTCGGGAAGACACCCTCGGATCGGACGACTACGAGGTTCAGTTGGTGACCCACGACGGGCGCGACGTCTCGCATACACTTCGACTTTTGCCCGGGGAGGAAAACCTGTTTCTGAGCGATGAAACGATTTTCCCGGGACCGGAGTTCTGGCAGGCGGATAACACCCTGGTGGAGCCGCGGCATATTGTTCCCCGTGAAATCGTCGAAAGCGAACCGGGTGTTGCATTCCTGGCCCGCATTGACGCGGAATTACCGAAGTCACTGGAAAAACGGATCAAGAACGAGCCGCTCAAGGTTCGGTTGGAACTTCGCATCGCATCAAACACCACTTCCGCTTCCAGCGAACACATGCTCATCAAGGCGATCGCTGAAAATGACACCGGTTCCCGCCAGGAAATTCTCGGCCGGGAAGGTTGGGAAATCGTTTCCCAGCCACAGGGCGAGGAAGGCGTGATTTACCGCTACGATCGCGGTCTGCTACATCGCGTGGGTTCACTCATTGCACCGATGCAGCCCAGCTTCGACCCGAATACGGCCTGCTATCGCGTCCGGGTCACCAAGAATTTCCCCGAAAAGTACACGGAGTGGCTCGAGTCTCTTCCCGAAGATATTGAGATCGATGCAGACGAGGAACTCGCGACCCTGGAAGCGGATCCGGTTGAGGCCCAGGTGACATTCGAGGTCGTCGATCAGGAGATCGACTGGTTTGATTTGAAAGTCGTTGTGAAAGTCGAGGGAATGGATCTTTCCCCCGAGGAAATCCGGTCCCTCGTGCATGCCCGCGGGGAATTTGTCCGCATGAAGCGCGGGGGCTGGCTCCGTCTGCAAATGAACCTCGACGAGCAGCAGCGCGAAGCAGTCAGCCGAATCGGCCTGGATCCATTCGATCTATCCGGCGAAACCCATCGCCTCCACGCCCTCCAGCTCGCCGAACCGCTGGCCAAGGAAGTCTTCGATGCGAAGGCCTGGAAAAAGATCTCCGAGCGTGCCAAGAGCCTGCAGCTTCAGGTCCGGCCCGAGATCCCCGCCGGCGTCAGCGTCAACTTGCGCCCCTACCAAATCGAAGGATTTCACTTTCTCTCCTACCTCAGCACAAACTCCTTCGGGGGCATTCTCGCCGATGACATGGGTCTCGGGAAAACAATCCAGTCACTGACCTGGATGCTTTGGCTCCGCAGCCAGATCAAAAAAGGCGACCCACCACCGTGCCTCGTGGTTTGCCCGAAATCCGTTCTCGATGTATGGGCCGCGGAAGTGAAAAAAGCCGCCCCGGAAATGCACGTGCAGGTGCTGCGAAACAAGGTCGAGCTCGACATGCAGCGCGTCGAAGACAGCATCGACCTCCTCGTCATCAACTACAGCCAGCTCCGTACCTGTGCCGATGAATTGAAATCGATCACCTGGCTCGGGATTATTCTCGATGAGGGGCAGCAGATCAAAAACCCGGATTCCAAGGCCGCAAAATCCGCCCGTGAATTGAAGGGCCAGAACCGCCTGGTCCTCACCGGTACACCGATCGAAAACCGGTTGCTCGACGTCTGGTCGTTGATGGCCTTCGCCATGCCCGGCATTCTCGGCGATCGAAAATATTTCCGCGAACGCTTTGATCGCCGGAAGGATCCGCAATCCCAGGTCCGCCTTTCCGCACGGCTCCGCCCGTTTCTGCTGCGGCGGACCAAGGGTGAAGTTGCACTCGATTTGCCACCGAAAACCGAGGAGGACGTCTTTTCCGAGTTGGAAGGAAAACAGGCCGAACTCTACCAACAGGAACTCGAGCGAATTCAAAAAATCCTGCTGGGAGTCGAGACCGACGAATCGCTGCGCAAAAATTCCTTTGTTATTTTGCAGGGTCTGATGCGCCTGCGGCAAATCTGCTGCCACCCTGGGTTGCTCGATCCAAAATTGCGGTGGGAAGACAGCGCCAAACTGAACGCCCTGTTTTACCTGCTCGATCAGCTTCGCGAAGAAGGTCACAAGGTCCTCGTTTTCAGCCAGTTCGTCTCAATGCTTGATATCATTCGAGACCGGCTGGAGGAAGACGATCGCCCGTATTCCTACCTCACCGGTCAGACCAAGGACCGCCACGAAGTCATCTCCGATTTCCAGGAAAGCAAAGATCCCAATGTATTTTTGCTCTCGCTGAAAGCCGGCGGTTCCGGTCTCAACCTCACAGCTGCCAGCTACGTCGTCTTGTATGACCCATGGTGGAACCCGGCTGTCGAAGCGCAGGCGATCGACCGGTGCCACCGGATCGGCCAGGAAAGCAAAGTCATCGCCTACCGCCTGCTCATGGCGGATACGGTGGAGGAAAAAATCCGCCTGCTGCAGCAGCAAAAATCCGAGATGATGACCGGCGTGCTCGGCGAAGAAGGCTTCGCCCGGAATCTCGAATTGGCCGATCTGGAATTCCTGTTCAAATCCGGCGAGTGACGGTCCAAATACGGACAAACAGGGTTGGTTCGCCGAACAGACCCTGTTCATTCGTTTTTTGAGATTGCCGGGCCCTGCCGGATGGCGCACGATTTTGGCATCATGAAACGCCGTGCTTTTCTTCAAACTGCAGCCGCAGGAGTGGTGGCTCCGCAAATCGTTCCCTCGCACGTTTTTGGAGCGAACGACAAGATCAACCTGGGCGTGATCGGATGCGGAGGCCGCGGGATGCAGGTCATGAACAATTTTCTTCACATAGACGATGTCCGGGTGGTGGCAGTCTGTGATGTGGACAGCCACCACTACCGGGAACACCCCACTCGCACCGGAAAGCCACTCGGCCTCGAACCGGCCAAGCTGAACGTCGAAGCGCACTACGGCGGGAATTTCAATTGCGGTGCGACGGAGGATTTCCGTGAAATATGTGCCCGCAAGGATCTCGACGCCATGCTCGTGGCAACCCCGGATCACTGGCATGCGCTCGCGACGCTCGAAGCGCTGAAAAACAGGCTGGATGTGTATTGCGAAAAACCGGTTACCCACAAATTCCGCGAAGGTCAGCAGGTCGTTGAGGCGGTTGCCAATCAAAAAGCGATTTTCCAGGTGGGCTCTCAGCAGCGATCAGCCCGGGAATTTCAGAAAGCGGTCACCCTCGTTCGCAACGGTGTTCTCGGATCGGTCAAAAAGGTCGAGGTCGGCCTGCCAACCGGATACAAAAATATGGCGTCCAGCATGACACCGGAGGAGCCGCCAGCGCAGCTTGATTACAATTTTTGGTGCGGACCCGCCGAAGTTCTGCCCTACATGCGGGCGAGGCATCACCGCTGGTGGCGGGGCCACACAGCCTATGGTGGAGGAGCGTTGATGGATTTCATCGGGCACCACAACGACATTGCGCACTGGGGGCTCGGTCTCGACACGAGCGGACCGGTTTCCGTGATTTCAAAGGGCTGGAAACCGACTCCCTTCGATTGTTACGACACACCCGCCGATTACACGATCCACTGCGAATATCCCGGAGGGATCGACTGGACGATCGGATCGGGATTGAAGGGCGGAACGAAGTGGATCGGCGAGAACGGTTCCTGGATCTGGGTGAATCGCGGGAAACTGGGAGCATCAAATCCCGCCTGGCTGGCGGATGATTTCAAAATCGAAGGTGATTTCCGGATTCCGCCCGGCCCGAATCACCAGCGAAATTTCGTAGATTCCATTCGGAGCCGAATACCATGTCTCTGCGAAGCGGAAACCGGTCACCGTTCCATCACTCCCGGACATCTCGGCTATGTTTCGCAGAAACTGGGCGGCCGCGAACTGAAGTGGGACGCGAAAGCCGAAACGATCATCGGCGACGACGAAGCACAGAAACTGCTGACGAAACTGGATTACCGCGACTGGGAGACGACTGCCTGAGATTTATTCCACCCGTTTCGTCCCGGGCCGCACGGCAGGGATTTCCGCCAGCCAGTCCGGCAATTCATCGGGCGCGTATACCGGGAATTGCACCTCCATGCAGGAAACAACCGGGTAATTTCCGACCGTCTTTTTTCCGCTCCGGTTCACCACGACGAACACACCGGCAATCTCGCCGCCCTGCGATTCGATAAAATCGAATAACTCGACCAGCGTGCCGCCAGTAGTGATGACATCCTCAACCAGCAAGATCCGTTCGCCCTTCTCGATTTCGAAACCACGCTTCAATTCCAGTTCGTTCGTTTCCGCATTTCGCTCCGCATAAATCGTCCGTGCATGAACCGCGAGCCCGACCTGTTGCCCGACCGGCACGCCGCCCATTGCCGGGCTGAGCACAACATCAATTGGCCCGAGTGCCTGCATCGCGTCGACCCGCTGCTCGATCATCTTTTGCAGCTCAAACGGGTGCTGCACGAGCTTTCCTTTTTTCACGTAAAAGTTGGAGTGGTTCCCGCTTGCAAGCAGGAAATGCCCCTCTTCAACCGCTCCATAATCCTTGAGCAATTCAATCGTTTCGTCCTGGGTCGTGGGAAGGTCCGTGCGCATGATCGCGAGAATAGAATCGTGATCCGCAGAGTGCAAACCGGGAATCAATCAGCCTTCCACCGTTTCCCGAATTCGTTTCGCGTATTCTCCAGCTTTCTCGGAAAACGGCCGGTCCGGCTCGTTGTACATGATCCCCCGGGAAACATTTACCACCCAGGGAGCCGTCCGCTTTTTCTGCGCTGCCAGCGTCGCCAAATCGCCTCCCTGTGCGCCGAGCCCGGGGATCAGGAGCGGGACATCCGGCGTTTTTTTCAAGAGTGTTTTTGAAAGATTCGTCAACCCCATGACCAATCCGATCTGATCCGGTTCCCGCTCCGCCATCTCGCCGACGAGTTGAAAAACCTGCTTCTTTTCGTCTCCGTCCAGTTTCTGCGTTTCAATGTCCGCCGCCCCCGGGTTGGAGGTCACGCCGAGTAGGTAAACCCCCTTGCCGGGAAATCCGAGGAATGGTTCGACAGAATCGTAGCCCATGTACGGGCTGAGCGTAACAGCATCGACATCCCAGTTTTCAAAATAAGCCTGCGCGTAGTGTTCCTGCGTGGCCCCAATGTCGCCCCGTTTTGCATCCAGAATTGACGGCACGCGCGTGCTCCAAATCTGACCGAGCAATTCTTCGAGCAACTTGTATCCCTCCACGCCCATGGCCTCGAAATAAGCGATGTTCGGTTTGAAGGCGGCCGCAAACTCCGCAGTTTCGTCGATCAACCGGACACAAAACTGCCGAACTTCGTCCACACCTCCCGGATGATTGCCGGGACGTGGGTCAATTCCCACGCACAGGTTCGTTCCGCAGGATTGAATGCGGTTGGTCAGTTTATTGCGGTAACTCATGGCACTCTGAACAATGGCAACGCGGCCGACCCGAATCAAGAGGGTTCGTTCAGAGAATCAACCGTGTTCATTCGAAATCGCTTATTTTACCTTCCCGAATTTCACCGACACGTGGGGATTTTCCCCGAGCAAAAACCGCCACTCCAATTCCTGGGCCCGGGAAATGCCGATCCGCCTGTCGGGCTGGATGGAATTAGCATCGGCTGTCCGGCCGGAAAATTTCCGGCTCAAATCGGAACCGTGATCTTCCCCGTCGATCCCCAGGGCAATGCTCAGTTTTCCCGGCCCTGAGCACAAGTCTGTCAGTTTCTCCCGGCCCCGTCGTTCCTTCATCCTTGCAATTCCAGTGGTGGGCTCGAGGGCACGGAGCAGGACAAATCCGCAATTCCCCGTATCGGGACTTTTGCATAACACGTTGACCAGCCAATACATCCCGTAATTCAGATATACGTACGCGGTCCCCGGCGCATGGCCGGCCACAAACTCGCGGGTGCTCGGTCGAAAGAACGTGTGGCAGGCCTCGTCCCCATGCTCCGCGTATGCCTCCGTTTCAACGATCATTCCCGCTGACCGCTTCCAACGGAAGGTCATTCCGATCAATTCGCGGGCACAGGCCAGTGGATCACGCTCGAAAAAAGTGCGGTCGGTTTTTTCCATGAAATTTCCGGGAGTATTTTTGAATGAAAGAGGTGCTCGGGAGTCAAAACATAATGAAGGAAGTGGTCAAAGCTTTCTAATTTTTCCGCTTCCCAATCGTCCTCACTATGCCCATGAACCGCCCCCCACAGATCCGGAATTTTGCCTGCCTGTTCTTTGTAACGGTGGCGGTTTCCATTGGCCTGGCGGAAACCGAGAAGCAGGAACCGGAGCCGCAGGTCAGCGGAGGATTGACCCTTCCGGTCTGGGAGCCGGAGTATCAGCTCGGCCATTTCGATACCAGCCTTTGGCCGGACGGAATTGTCCAGCAGCTGGAAATCGAGCATCTGAAATTCCTCGTTTCCGATCCAAAAACCGACCCCGAAGATCGGAAGATGTATCAGGAAATCGTAAATTCCTGGGAAGCCCGCCAGAGAATCGTAGGCGTTGCCGGCGCATACTGATTCGGTTGAACCGGCTGCGGTTCGCCCTTATGGGAAACTCTCGATGGGTGACGTTTCCCTCATAACCGGCTTCGTATTGCGCGATTTTACGATCATCGTTTTGGCAGCGATGTTGCTGGGGCTGTTCGCCCACGCGGTGATGCGCGGAATACGGGGAAAATCCAGCCGGCGTCCCGCCGCCGGAGTCGATGTGTCCCATTTCACCTCACTCGATTTCTTCGTCTGTTTCATCGTCCTCTCCATTTTTCTCGCCCGTGTTTTCGCCGTCGAAGTCATCCACGAAGCTATGGAAAAAGCCGGGGAGCAGGAAATGACAGCAGACACTGCCGTGTTCGGCTTTGTCGCCCAGATTATTGAATATCTCCTCTTCGGCGGAATCATCATCGTTATGTTGAAGTGGGTCGGACAACGGGATCCGGCACAGGTCTTCGGGCTGCGGCATCTGCCACTCCGGAAAATCCTGATCTGGGTGGTAATCGGTGGAATTCTCGGCGTCGTAGGCGCCACCCTGATCAATTTCCGCTCCACCGAATTTGTCGAGCGTGCCTTTGGAGAATCGGAACTGCAGCCTGCCGTCGAATCTCTCGCCAGCGAAAGATCGCCCGTCATCCTCGCTGTCCTGATCATTTCGCCGATTATCGTCGCCCCCCTCTTCGAAGAACTCGTTTTCCGCGGGTATTTTTACGGGATCTTGAAAAAATACACCGACCCGATGTTTTCGGCTCTCATCTCCGGCGCGATTTTCGGCGCCATCCACCTCAATGCAGCCGCCCTCCTGCCCCTCTGGTTCTTCGGAATTTTCCTCGCGCTGAGCTACGAATTCACCCGCAGCCTCTGGGTTCCGATCGGCATTCATGCCTTGTTCAACGCGAACACCGTTTTCTGGCTGCTGTTTGGAGATAATTTTGGCTTTATCGAAGAACCCCCGATTCCCGTCGAACCATGAACCTGTCCGAAATCGGCGGCGAAGATGCCCTGATTGACCGGCTGAAGGCCAATCTGGCCACGGATCCGGATCACGTCATCAAAGGTATCGGGGATGATTGCGCGGTATTGAAAACAGGCGACCCGGAAATCTATGGACTCCTGAAAACGGATTGCGTGGTGGAAGGCGTCCACTTCGCCGAAAATACCGCTCCGGAGGCGGTCGGGTGGAAGGCCATGGCGCGCGTACTCAGCGATCTCGCAGCCATGGGTGGAGCGAAACCGGTCGCCGCACTCGTGACCGTGGCCGTCGAAAAAAATCGGGCCGTCTCCGAAATCGAAGGGTGGTATACCGGTTTTCGAAAAGCCGCGGATCGATACGAATTCTCCATCGTAGGAGGCGAAACCACATCGCTGCCGGAAGGTGGCCCGGCGATGATTTCCATTTCAATGACCGGCGAAATCAACCGCGAGTCCTGCATTTTTCGCTCCGGGGCACAGATTGGAGATCTCATTGCTGTTTCGGGGAGGTTGGGAGATTCCTTCGAAAGCGGACGCCATTTACAATTTGAACCCCGCTTTGATTTGGCCCGAACAGCCGCCGGAAGCGCAACCGCAATGATGGATCTCAGCGACGGCCTGGCAAAAGATCTACCGAGACTCGCCACCGCCTCCGGCGTCGGATTCTCCATCGATTTTGACAAGGTTCCCCTCAACGGGGAATGCAATTTGGAAGCCGCGCTGACCGATGGCGAAGATTACGAACTGCTGGCCACTTTTCCCGATTCGGCGCCGGCCGGATTCACCGTGATCGGAAAAATCACCGAAACAATCGAGACGCCGCTCAAGGGCGGTTGGGATCACTTTTCGTGAAACATCCGCGGAACGAACCAACAGGGTACGTCCGCCAAACCAACCCTGCTGAATCGAAATTCTTCAGCAATCGCCGTCGGTGATCGCCCCCTTCGACGCAGAGTTCACCAGCTTCGCATATTTGGCCAGGACGCCCTGCCGGTATTTCGGCTTCGGCTGCTTCCACTTTTTCTTCCGGGCGGCGAGTTCTTTCTTCGAAACGTGCAGGGTGACTTCCCGCTTTTTCGCGTCGATCGAAATCTTGTCGCCATTTTTCACGAGACCAATCGGTCCGCCCTCGAATGCCTCGGGCGTGACGTGGCCAATGACGAATCCGTGGCTACCGCCGGAAAAACGGCCATCGGTAATGAGAGCCACATCTTTCCCGAGACCCGCGCCCATGATCGCGCTGGTGGGCCCGAGCATTTCGCGCATGCCGGGGCCGCCTTTCGGGCCTTCTTGGCGAATGATAATGACGTCTCCCTTCCTGATTTTTCCATCGAGGATCGCCGTCATCGCTTTTTCCTCCGAATCGTAGCACTTCGCTTTGCCTTCAAAGGCGAGGCCTTCTTTGCCGGAAATTTTCGCGACAGCACCTTCGGGCGCGAGGTTTCCATACAAAATGACGAGGTGACTGTCTTCTTTGATCGGATTTTTCAGCTCGCGGACGATTTCCTGACTCTTCGGATACGGTTTCACCTTGGCCAAATTCTGCGCCATTGTTTTTCCGGTCACCGTCATGCAATCGCCGTGCAGCATGCCGGCATCGAGCAGCATTTTCATGAGCGGGAGCGTGCCGCCGATTTCGACGAGCTTCATCATGACATGTTTTCCGCTCGGCTTCAGATCGGCCAAAACGGGAACCTTTTTTCCGATGCGCGTGAAGTCATCGATCTTCAAATTGACGCCGGCAGCCGAGGCCATCGCGAGCAGGTGGAGCACCGCGTTGGTCGAGCCACCAAGCGTGATAATCAGCGTGATCGCATTTTCAAAGGCCTTCTTCTTCATGATGTCGCGGGGCCGGATATTTTTTTTGATGAGGTTCACCACCGCTGCCCCGGCATCCAAGCAATCCATCATTTTTTCATCGGAAATCGCCGCCTGCGCCGAACTGTTCGGCAGGCTCATGCCGAGGGCTTCGATCGCGGAAGCCATCGTGTTGGCCGTGTACATTCCGCCGCACGAACCGGGGCCGGGGATCGCATTTTCCGTCACGCCTTCGAGCCGTTTTTTCGTGATTTTTCCAGCGCTGTGCTCGCCGACCGCTTCGAATACTGAAACGATATCGAGGTCCTCTCCATCGAGGCAACCGGGCTTGATTGTGCCGCCGTAAACGAAGACTGCCGGGCGATTCATCCGTGCCATGGCCATGACGCAGGCCGGCATGTTTTTGTCGCAACCACCGATCGCAACCACGCCATCCATGCCTTCGCATCCCACCACTGTCTCGATCGAATCAGCGATCACTTCGCGGCTCACCAGCGAATATTTCATCCCCTCGGTTCCCATCGAGATACCGTCGGAAATCGTGATGGTGTTGAACTCGATCGCTTTCCCGCCTGCGGCGTCCGCGCCTTTCACCGACTCCTTCGCGAGCTTATCGATGTGCATGTTGCAGGGCGTGACCATGCTCCACGTCGAGGCGACTCCGATGATCGATTTTTTAAAATCCTCTTTCTCGAATCCGACCGGATGCAGCATCGCACGGCTCGGTGCCCGGTCCGGGCCGTCCAGCATCGGGCTGGAGAATTGACGATGTGCCTTCGGTTTCGTCGAAGTGGATTTCTTCTTTGCGGGAGCTGTTTTCTTTTTCGTGGCCATTTTGTGTAGTCTTCAATTTCCCACGAAGAAGCCCGGTGTAAACCGGCGAATCGGGGAGTCGCCCGCGTTTTCCCTGACGCGAAGGCGGGTTGCCAGGATGAGCGAATTCGCGGTAGTTTTCCGGCGATGTGGTTTGTCCGGCTTACCCTGCTATTCACGTTCGCGTTCTCGACCGCCGTACCGGCTGGCGACTGGAAGCGCGGCGGCACGGTCTCGGAA
>JABDJT010000544.1 GCA_013003335.1 Verrucomicrobiales bacterium
GCCGTCGCCGTATCGCTTTTTCAGATCCGAGGCATACATCCGGATCGTCGGCATCGTCGGCAGTTCCTCCCCATCGGCAGAACGCAGGTAGGTATAGTAGGTTCGCTCGTCGAATTTCGAATACATCGGGAACGACGAGAGCGGATAGAACTCTTTTGTCACGTAGGCTGCGGCGGTGAAAATCACAAACGGCAGGAAGAACAGGGCGGTCTGAAGCGGTTTCGGCATCCGGTCGCATTCAAAACGAACGAGACGGTTCTGTCATTTGCATTTTTCCTCCAATTCAACCGCCTCCCCTTTCATTCTGCTTGAAACGTCGCCGATCTGTGGCACGGGATTGCCTTCGGATTCAATTCATGGACGACGAACTCCAGGCCATCGATACGAACGCGCTAAAAGCCCGGCTCAACGAGCTGAGGCGGTATCTTTGACTTCGATGCCCTCGTGAAAGAGCGCGCCGGGCTCGAAGAGGAAATGAGCGATCCCGGTTTCTGGGACAACAAGGAAGACGCCCAGAAGAAGGTTGGCCGCGTGTCGGCGCTGAAAGCGAAAATTACCCCGGTCACCCAACTGACCAGTCGGATCGACGACCTCGAAGTCCTTGTCGAAATCGCGCAGGAGGAAGCCGATGCCGACAGCACCGCCGAGGTGATGAAGGAGGTCGAATCAATCAATACCGCCCTCGACAGCCTCGAGTTACAGACCTTACTCAGCGGCCCGAATGACGGCGACGACGCTTTCCTGTCGATCAACTCCGGTGCCGGTGGAACGGAGGCCTGCGACTGGACCGACATGCTGTTCCGCATGTACCAGCGGTGGGGCGAGTCCAACGGCTACAAGGTCGAGATTTTCGATATCCAGCAGGGGGAGGAAGCCGGATTGCGATCGGCCACCCTTCGCTTTTCCGGCGACAATGCCTACGGCTACCTGAAAAACGAGCGGGGCGTTCACCGGCTCGTTCGAATTTCCCCGTTCGATTCCCAGGCCCGGCGTCACACGTCGTTCGCCAGCGTCGATATCGACCCGGACATGGAAGACGCACCGGACATCGAGGTGAAAGACGCTGATGTGGAAATCAACACGATGCGATCCGGCGGAAAAGGCGGCCAGAACGTGAACAAGGTCGAGACCGGCGTGCATTTGAAGCACATCCCCACCGGCATCCAGATTCGTTGCACGGCCGAGCGCAGCCAGCACAAGAATCGTGACCTCGCGATGAAGCTTTTGAAGACCAAGCTGTTCCAGATCGAGGAGGAGAAAAAGCGGGCTGCGATGGAAAAGGAACACAGCGAGAAGAGCGATGTCGCCTTCGGCAGCCAAATCCGCAGTTACGTTTTTCAGCCGTACCAGATGGTCAAAGATCACCGCACCGGCTGTGAAAGCGGCAACATCCAGGCCGTCATGGACGGGGAATTGACCCCGTTCATCGAAGCCAAGCTCCGCGGCCAGGTCGCCGGCGAAGAGGACAAGGGCGACGACGTGTAGTTGGCATTTAGCTTTTGGCCTTTGGCCTTTGGCCTTTGGCTTTTGGCCTTCGCGACCGCCCGCTAGTTGTTTCCCTCCTTTGTTGATTCTCAGGAGGCGCAGCTTGATCGCCCTTCCCTGCGCCGCTACAGTCCCAGAATGCCGAAACGTATTCTCTGGATCGGATTGCCGCTGGCTCTGGTCGCCCTGATCGGGTTGCTCTCGATCATCGGGCCGCAACGGGTCCTGCAGGATCTCTATTTCCTCATCGAATCGGACACGGAATACGCTTCCGGCTACTCGGAAAAGGCGTTCGAAACAATCCGCATCGGGGACCCGGAACCGGATGTGATCGCCGCGCTGGGTGCTCCGCTTGACAAATATCTGCTCGATCCCTACCGGAAGTTGATTTTTTCGAAGCAGGAACAACCGGATTTCGCGCAGTCCGCTGAAGCGAACTGGCAATCGAGCTACACGGTTTTCGAATTCAAAAAGGGCGTGCTGGAATCGGTCTACGGACAGCAGTTCCGGGGCCAAAACCCGAACCGTTCCTACACGATGGATTTGCGGAACTCGCTTGGACTTTCCGACACGGCGATCGAAAAGCTGAAATCGGATAAGACCACCGAGGCACAGATCGAGGCGCTATACGGAAAACCCGCCGCCATTTTTGAATCCACCGCCACCAGCCGACTCCGCTATTCCCGCTCGCCCTCCAGTTCGAACTACCGGCTCCGCATCATCGATGTCGACGCAAAAGGGCGAGTCTGCCGGATTCGGCAGGAAATATACTGGGATTAACCGTCACAAACCGAACGATTCTGCGCAATAATTGTCAGAATCAGAAATGCACCGATTCAACGCCATCGCGAAGGAACCCGCATCTGAATCATCCGAAACCCCCGCCGACGAGCTCGATCCGCGGGATCCGGATGATTTTGCGCAACTGGTGCATCTTCATCACCGGGAATTGCTCGTCTACGCCCGCGCCCTCACCCGCGAGGAATCGACCGCGCGGGATATCGTGCAGGAGGCCTTCATCGTCGCCTTCGATAAGATCGATGCGTTTGACGTGACGCGGGATTTCCCGACCTGGATGCGAGGCATTGTCCGGAACAAATGGCGGGAATGGGTGCGGAAAAACAAGCGCTACGTGTTTACCGACAAGAACATCGCCGAGATCGATGCCGACGTCGCCCAGTGGCAGGCCGAAAGCGCCGCCGGGAACCGCACGGTGTTCGATGTCCTCGAAACCTGCCTCGACCGCCTGCCCGACACGCTGCGTGACACGGTTCATGCTTTTTATTACCGGGGCGAAAACGGCGAGGAAGCCGCCAAGTCCCTCGGAATCGCCCCCGCAGCGGTCCGCATACGCCTCCAGCGCGCCCGCGATCTTTTGAAAGACTGCGTCGACCGGAAACTGGCGGAACGCCGCCGGCAACAGCAACAGCCTTCGTCCACCCTTTAAAAAACCATCACGCTCATGAATCCCGAAGAACAACAGGAATCGCCTGATCTGACTGCCGCTCTGCTGCAGGAGCACGCCAGGCTGGGCTCAGGCCCCGATGAACAACTGGTCGCCAATATCCTTTCGCGCACGGTCGAGGCTCCGCAGATCCCCGCCCAGGCACTGGAACGGCCGCCGTTCGGCTGGCAGAACTGGATGAAAGTCGCCGCCATCGTGATGCTGTTTTTCGGCGGAATTACCCTCGCACTCAAGCAGGTCGCAGTGGGCGAAAAACGCGAGGAAGCCGCTTTTGAATTGACGGTGACCATTTTGAAAACGCCGCTGGACCGGGTTCCCGGCTGGAAAGGCGTGCCAACCGCTTCGCCGAATTCCGCTTCCCCTGCGAAAGCCATCGCCGGGGAAGTGCGGCTGGTCGAAACAACCCTGCCGGAAAACGCCGACCCGACGCTGCCGAAACTCGATACCTTTGACGCCAGCACGGGCGAACGCCGCGAGGTGTTTGTCGTATCCGCCAACGAAACGAATCGCGATCAGGGCCGGCTCGAATATCTCGGCC
>JABDJT010000077.1 GCA_013003335.1 Verrucomicrobiales bacterium
CGAATCCGGGGTGAGGGCCTCGAGCGTGCCATTCGGAAATTCGCGACCAGGCACGATTGCTGAATCGACTTTTCCGCCATCATCAAGCCATCGGACGGGACCGTCCGAATCGACGACGCGGATTACCGGTGCGGGGCCATTGCTGTTGAGGAATATGAACGCTCCAATGCAAACGGCCGCTGCCGCCGCCAGCCCGGAAATCAACCAGCCCCTGCGTTGAATCATCGGCGCAGATTTTTCGGTTCGAGTGGCGCCTTTCCCTTCCGCCAGATCAGAATGCAGATCGAGATAATGCAAATACCGGCGCTGCGCGTCCGGATCGCCATCGAGACGACGCTCCAGATCGGCCAGCTCATCCGGTGAAATCGTCTCATCAACCAGTCGCGCGAGCATCGCATCGAGTTCCTGAAAATCAGGCATCGGACCAGCCCTCCTTTCTCACAAACGATTCGACGCAATCCAAAAGCTGAGTGCGAATTTTTTCCAGGGCGTAATAAATTTTATGCATGCTGATTCCTGTTTTCTCCGCCTCCTCCTTCACCGCACCGTGACGCCCGTAGCGAAGCGAAACCCATTTCCGCTGCTGCTCCGTCAGCTTGCCGAGACAGGAATCCAGCGCTTTCCGCCGAACCTCCATCAATGCCGCTTCCTCGTCGTGGCGCTCGTGCAATAGCTCCAGCAGCGAGTCGGAAAAAACCAGTTTTTCGCGCGCCAGCTTTTGCCTCCACTTCAATACCTCGAGATACGCAAACCGAATTGCCCACGGCACAAACGGTCGCTCCGGATCATACTTGTCCCACTTTTTCCAAAGCAGAACCGACACATCCTGCAGCACTTCCGCCGCATCCGCCGACCGCGGGATCATCGAATAGACATACCGCCCCACCTCCGCCTGATGGCGGGTCCAGAGTCGGACAAAATCGGAATTGGAGTCCATAGAGAAAGAAATTAGAAACCTCCCGATTCAGGGCAGGAAAACCGGGATATCTCATTAGTGTCCTCAAAAATTCTTCAAATTCGGAAAAAAAGTCCAGCGAGCTCTTATCGCAATTCGATCCAGTGGTAACAATCTTCCATCCAAATTCACTCAGTAGATAGAAGACAACACCTGAAGATTCTCAAGCCTGCTTCAAGCTCTTCGATGCCATCGCATAGCCACCTTCTCCTCCATCAATAAAATGCAGGTGATTTCCATCCTGCAAATCATCGACGTAGCAAGTCATGATTGAGTGATTGGATTCAAAAAGACCGTATTGCAGATCTCCCCTCTCCTTAGCAGACTCAAGAACGGAAATGATCCTGTCTTTCTGCTCCACCGTGCAATCAATCACCATTTGCAATGAGTCCGCCAGCTTAATGTAGTCAGAATGCGTTCTCATGGCGCGGGCATAGCGTGTTGGACTAAACAATACAGGTGGAACCCGGTAACGAAAAATGACTACTGCTGCGAGTATTTCCAGATAACGAAGCACCCATGCCAGACTGAATTTGCTGTGAAATCTTATCTCCCGTTTCACGATTTCCCGAAAAGAGTCATAGCTCATTAGATCCGGATTCACTGGATTGGAATCAACCAGGGAATAACTGAGAATCTCGTCAAACTCTCGAATCAACCCAAGAAAGATATGACTCGAATCGGGTTTCTCGGGCTGGATAATCAGGGAAAGAACCCTGCCCCTTTTGCTGGGGATTTCGTTCCATCGACATGAGAGTCCTTTTAGATCGCAATCGCCCTTTTCTTCTTCCGGAATAGCGAAGCGGCCACTCTGATCGCTTTTCATCAACCGATCGGCATAGGAAAGCCCCCCACCCCGAAATACAGCAATACATTTGCCTGTAGTGATTTCGTATTTTGCCACCTCAATTGTATATCCGGCGGAGTATATCTCTTCGACGCCTACCCTGCCGATGCGCAAGTCCAACTGAAATGCATTCGACGCAATGTCTCGCAGCGAATTTAATACGGGATACACCTTGCCTTCACAGTCCCGGGGTATCAGTAGTGTGGCGCCATCACCACCGAAAGAAAATGGCAATTCCATTTCATTGAGAGCATTCTGGACCGCAACGATCGACGCTGCCCCAACGGTGTTGACATCTTTGTATCGGCCATTTTCGATTGCCGCCGTCGACGAGATTACATCGGTGAGAATCACAACCCAATCTTCCGGAACCCGAATGAAATTTGAGTCTTCGGCAATCCCGGAGAAATCCTGGAAGCCACCGAGGCTCTTGAAGAAGTTTGGGGCCATTTTGAAGGGGCGACCGTCAATTTACAGAATTTGCGACGACGAAACAAGACGGTTTTCCTTCCCTCTATCCTGGACCATGCCTTCGAAACATTCTCTTTCTCAGTCACAACTGGTGTTGTCCCCTGTTCTCGACCGTGTACAATTCGCCCGTTGTCCGCAATTCCGCCTTTATGAGCAAATTCCTCAATTCCGTTTCCCAGTATTTCGATCAAGCCGCTTCATTCTCCGATTTACCCCAGGGTGTCCTGGCCCAGATCAAATGTTGCAACAGCGTCTACCGCGTCCAGTTCCCCGTTGAAACCGAAGATGGCCATATCCAGGTGATCACCGCCTACCGGGCGGAACACAGTCAACACCGCCTGCCGACGAAGGGCGGGATTCGTTTCAGCACGCATGTGGATCAGCACGAAGTCATCGCGATGGCAACCTTGATGACCTACAAGTGCGCGATTGTTTCAGTCCCCTTCGGCGGAGCCAAAGGCGGAATTCACATCAACCCGAAGGAGGCCTCGCGGCATATTCGCGAACGGGTGATTCGCCGCTACACAGCGGAGTTGGTGAAGAAGAATTTCATCGGGCCCAGCATCGACGTTCCGGCTCCGGATTACGGGACTGGCGAGCAGGAAATGAGCTGGATTGCCGACACCTACAAAACGCTCGGGTCGGAGAAAATGCATTCCTACGCTTGCGTCACGGGTAAGCCAATCGCACTCCATGGCATCGAAGGCCGGACGGAGGCGACAGGACTGGGAGTTTACTATGGCCTGAAAGAATTCCTGAACCGCGACGAAATCGTGAAACCTCTCGGCCTTGAAAAAGGACTGGGAGGCAAAAGAGTCGTCATCCAGGGACTCGGAAACGTCGGATACTACGCCGCAAAATTCATCCATGAAATGGGAGACGCGAAAATTGTCGGGATCGCGGAGTGGGATTGCGGCATCACCTGCGAGGACGGGATCGACATTGAAAAAGTCGTCAAGCACCGGGACGAGACTGGTTCCATCCGCGGCCTTCCCGGGGCCACCACGGTAGATGACTCGAAAAGCCTGCTCGAGATGGACTGCGACATTCTCATTCCAGCTGCGCTGGAGGATCAGATCACGAAATCGAATGCCGGAAAGATTCAGGCAAAGATTATTGGTGAAGCCGCCAATGGACCCGTCAGCGCCGCGGCCCAGGAAATTTTGCTAAAGAACGGAAAGTTCATCATACCGGACGTTTACCTGAATGCCGGAGGCGTCACCGTTTCCTATTTTGAGTGGCTCAAAAACATCTCGCACGTGGGATTCGAGCGGATGATGACCGGATACGAAAGCCAGTCGAACGAGCGGATCCTGTCGATCATCGAGAACCTGACCGGTCGGAAAGCAGACGAAGAACAGCGCGCATTATTGACGGCCGGCCCCCGGGAGCAGGATCTGGTTCGGGCCGCACTCGGCGATTCCATGGCCAAAGCGGCTGGAAACCTGTGCGAAGTCTGGAAGTCACAAAACCTCCCGACCTTGCGAATCGCGGCCTTCAGTTACGCCATCGACAAAGTTTCCAAGACCTACACCGAACTGGGAGTTTTCCCTTGATAACAAATCGACCTTGTTGGTTTGCTAAACAGACCCTGTTGGTTCGAAAGACGGGTCGTCCGCGGGTTGGTCGCCATGAACGTTTCACTCCGATTTCTTCTTATTTTCGCGATCGGATGCCCGATTGCCGGAGAGGCGCAAGAACTGCTGCAACCGGCCTCTGTTTTCGCCTTGATGCCAAAACCGGGTGACGATCACGTCGCCATGTGGTGGGAGGACGGCTTTCCCGGCGTGGTGGAAGATGCCCCGTGGAACCGCAGCATTCAGTCAAAAAACTTCGAATTCGTTCTGAACACCCAATCGCTCGAAATTCCCCATTTCGGTCCTCTGAAAAACCTGGACGCCGATGTGAAATCGCTGGCGCCAGCGAAATTGAATCTCGAAATCATCGTCGATGGCAAAACGTATCGCTGCCGAAGCGGTGGAAAGTGGACGCGGCATGGCGGCCCGCGGCTGGTGGAATCGGGCCGCGTTTTTCAACGGGCCGACGTCACAGACCTGGCATTTTATTCAAAGGACGGCGAAAAACTGAACACCGAAGCGCGATTCGAAACGGCAGCGTGGGCCAACCGGCTCGCGTTGATCCTAACGGCTCGCCCGGGTGTTTTACCGATTCAGCCCGGTGAAAAATCGTTCGGCCGCGTGCAGGGCGGATTCGGGGTCGACGGCAGCAATCACTTCGAAATTCCGGCAGACCCGAAATTCGAAACGGAGCATTTCACCGTGGAATTCTGGGCGTTTATTCCCTCCGATTTCCGGGCCGGCGAACATTCGCCCTGGCTGCTTTGCAAAAACCGGAATGAATGGGCACCCGGTAATTTCGGCATCCTGATCGGTAACGACGTCCGGCCCCGGGCCACGATCAATTTCGGTGGCGGCCGCGAAAACACGTTCGCCATCCCGCGCGCCACACGCCCGCTCCAGGTCGGGAACTGGAATCACCTGGCGCTCAGCTACGACGGGGAATCTTTCCGCCTCTACGCCAACGGCCGGTGGGTCGGCGAAACGAAAATCGGCAAAAAACGCGAGCCAGTGCCTGGTGGTATGGCTTTCGGCAGAAGGCAGGACAATTCGGGTGACGGCTATCGCTTTCGCGGGGTCGTCGATGAAATCCGGTTTTACGATCGCGCACTGACCGAGCAGGAATTGCGGCTCCGTTTCGTGAAACCGGAGGCCTCGCGTCCGGCCCTGAAACCGGTTGAGGAATGGACTTTCGACAGCAAGGGCCACGCCGCGATGAAAAAGCCCGGCGGAACATGGAAATCAGCGCAGGCAAAAATCGGAATCGCCGGTCGGGACTGGAAACAGGACTCCGGGGATTCGCCTTCTGCCGTGACTCATCCGGACTGGATTAAGGCCATGGTTTTGCTCGATCCGACGA
>JABDJT010000083.1 GCA_013003335.1 Verrucomicrobiales bacterium
AAACAGTGTAGTTGAGCCGGTCTTCCGAACCCATGCAGCCGGCTACGACTTCACCGGATGCGATTCCGATACCGATCTGGATGTCCGTACCAGTTTCATGATTCAGCCGCTCCCGTTCCTCCAGCATCCGAAGCGCGCACCGGGCCGCATCTTCCGCCTGATTGCCGGTTTCAACCAGCCCTCCAAAGACGGCCATGATTTCGTCCCCGACAAATTTGTCGACCACCCCGCCGTGCTCTTGGACGACAGCGGCGAGCGCCGTCATGTGCCGGTTCAAAAGTTCAATCACCGCGACCGGAGGCATGTTTTCGGTGAGGTGGGTAAATCCCCGGATATCACAGAAAAGAATCGTCACGTCTCTCACGTCGCCGCCGAGTTTCAAATCCAGCAACCCGTCGATCATCGCCTGCGCCACGGATTCGTCACTGACTTTGCCGAGGAGCTCCCGGTAGCGTTCTTTCTGACGCAGTTCCGCGGTCATTTGGTTGAAAGATTCGATGAGTTCTCCCAACTCGTCCCGGGATCGAACGGGGACCTCGGTCTCGAGATCGCCGTCGCGGACTTTTCGGGTCCCGGCGGAGAGATCATTGATCGGGACGGACAAACTTTTGGCAAAAAACCAGGCTGCGATGACTCCCAGCGAAAATCCGCCCACCCCGATCAAGCCCCCGGCCATCCGGAGGAAAAGCAAGTCCCGTCCCCGGTCCTCGGGCGACAGTTCTGCCCGGGCGTCAAATCGCTTTCGTGCCTCCGTGCTGGCGATGTGGGTTGCGACAAAAGTGATCCCGCCAAAGGTGGATGCGACAAAAAGAGCCAGCAGCAGTTTTGTTCGAAATCGCATTTCAGGGGGGCTGAATCTCCGGGGAATTATCACGACGGCGTCGCCAGAGCCACTTTCACATCCTGCGAAGATTTGACCACCCCACCAGGTTTTTCGAGGGTAATCAAAAACGCTTTTGGATCGTCCACCCGGAGCTTGGCATCGATCGGGATGCGGACCGTGCCGTCTTCAGCGATATCAAAGACACCACCGTCAACCGGGGCTTCGTCCCGGCTTGGATCGACAATCCAGAGCTGATACTGCTTTTCGGCAGGATCATTCACCGGCATGTTTTCAAGCCTCATGTAGCCTTCCTGAAGCTCATCACTCCAGATCACGGCTCCGCTCACTGTAGCGTACGGTTCATCGACACCGGCGAAGGGCGACTCGATACGGTCGGGAGCGGAATCAATCCCGGCGAAGCCAGATCCCGTTTCCGGTTCGATCAGCCAGGACAAGGCCAGCAAAACGGTCAGCACAGCTGCGACCGCCCAGGCAGCGGGCGCAGATTTCCACCATCCTGCTGAGATGGGCGTCACCTTTTCGTCAGCGGAATCGGTCACGAAATCTGCCGTGCCGGCCCGGACTTTCCCGGATAAATCGGCGGGCATTTTTTCGGCGGCACGATTCCCGGCAAGGCTGGCTTCCAATTGAGCAGCGGCCCATTCCAGCGAGCCATCAAGGGCGTCGTGATGTTTCTTGGAAAGCTCTTCCAGTTCCTGCCATTCATCTTCAGAAAGATCTCCGAGAATCCGGCCTGCTTCCAAATCTTCGAGGCGTTGAATTGTTGAGGAATCACTCATGATGCAGAAAGTGGGTTGGAGTGAGGGCCGTCGAGATGGCGGAGGCGGTTGCGTAATTCGATCAGCCCGCGTCGCAGTCGGGTTTTTACCGTCCCAAGAGGCAGGCCCGTGCGCTCAACAATTTCGGGATGCGTGAGCCCCTGCTCAAAATGCAGGGTGAAAAGCTCGCGGGTCGCTTCAGGAAGCTCCTTCAGCATTTCCAAAACCGCCGCATGCTCAACCCGGCGTTCTCCCGAGCCTTCGGGCAATTCTTCCGGTAGCGATTCAGCGGCCATGAGAGGTTCCGACGGCGGTTGCCGACGTTGTTTCCTCATATAATCAATCGACCGGCGCCTTGCAAGCAGACCCACGAAAGTCTTTTCGCTCGCCACAGCAGCGTCGTATCGACCAGCTGATTTCCAAAGATCCATAAAAGTTTCCTGAACAACGTCTTCCGCCTGGGACCGGTCATCTGCGTATCGAAGCGCAATTGACCAAATCAATCCGCCATACACCGAAATACACGTTTCCATCGCCGCTTCCCGGCCGAGTGCAACACCCGCCAGAATCTGTCCCTCTTCAAACTGGATGGGGGAAGCAGTCACTTCGGATAGTTTTTGGAACGACAAAATTCGGGATGTCAGAAATCCCGGCTCCGGGAGGAGAAACCCGGAGCCGGGGATTGATCTGCGGGAGTCCCCGTTACTTTTTGGGAGGAAGAATGACCGTGTCGATCACGTGGATCACGCCGTTGCTGGCCTTCACATCAGCCATCGCGACCTTCGCGTCGCCGTTCAACATCAGCGCGCCGTCCTTCACCTCGAGGGCGATGTCCTTCTTGTTCAGGGCGGTCGCCTTATCGAGCGTCACCGCAGTCTTGGACGGCACATTGCCGCTGACCACGTGATACGTCAGGATGTCGACGAGTTGATCCTTGTTTTCCGGCTTCAGCAGGGTTTCCACCGTGCCTTCGGGAAGCTTGGCGAACGCCTCGTCCGTCGGGGCAAAAACCGTGAAAGGTCCGTCGCCTTTCAGGGCGTCGACCAGACCGGCAGCTTCCAATGCAGCTGCGAGTGTCTTAAACGATCCGTTTTCTACCGCCGTATCGACGATGTCTTTCTTTTCACCGGCAACGGAAATGGAACCGATTGCGAAGATGGCGAGCGCAGTAGTGATGATTTTTTTCATATCTGATTTTGTCAGGAGGATTCGAGTTATTTGTTTTTTTGATTCGTTGGTTGCCCGGTTTGCGGGTTTCCATGCACTGGGTTCGCCAATTTCCGGATTCCGGATTCAACTTTTTTGGAAAAAATTTTCGGCGCTTCCAAAAAATCCCCCAAGACCATTCACGATCCCCGCGTCCCGGAACAGAATCGATCCGCCTGCATCCTAAGATCCAACAGGGTTGGTTCGTTTTGTGTGCCCTGTTGGTTCGTGAAAATAACTCCAGCGGTAGCGAGCTTGCTCGCGGTCGGAGCACAGGCGGACGCCTGCGCACGACAGACTGGAGTTCGAGGCAGAGAGAGAATTCCCGTTTTTACCCCCGACCCTAGATTTTTGCGTTTTAAAACGGCCCCTCGCGCACTGGCCCGGGATCCATCGTAAACACGCTGGCGTCGAAACAGCGCTGCATCAGGGCGAGGAC
>JABDJT010000166.1 GCA_013003335.1 Verrucomicrobiales bacterium
TCCAAAAACAGTACTGGTGAACAATGATCAGGATTTCCTGTTGCGGGCAATCCGGGATCGAAGGGTGGAACTTCGGGAGATGGGCCTGGAAGCCGAAACCGATGAGGTCCTCCAGATCCTGTCTGAGATCCTCCCGGATCTCCCGCCAGAAGCCAATTTCCAAACTGTAGCCGCCGCTCAAAGTCCTGCCGATGCGCCTGCCGCCGAAAATGCCTGGGGTCCGGAGAACGATGGCCTCCGCGCCGCTGCGGTGATGCCCGCCGAAATCGAACGCGGACAAACCGCTGACGCTCGACTTTTCATCAAGAACGTGAGTGATGATCCGATTTTCCTGACCGTGGCTGACCGGTCCGGTTACGATACGGCCTCGGCAGTCGACCCGGAAGGCGAGTCCTTGAAAGTCGAAAACGAATTGGTTTACCCAATGGGTTTTTCGGGTGCGATTCGTCCCGAAATCGATCCCGGCCTGACAGCGCAACGACCGGCTACAGCGAATTTGATTCGGCTCAAACTCGAGCCCGGCGCGATTTGGGAAGTGAAAACCAAATCCGCGCTCCATTATTTCAAAAACGACGAGTTGCGACCGGAGCAGACGATGCAATTTGGTCAGCGGCCAAAAGCACAGCCGGCGTTCGCCACGATTTTCGGCGATCCGACTGAAGCCCTCGTGACCTGGGAATTGCACACGGCAAACGGTGCCGAGTATGCCGACGATCTGAAGAGTCGGATCTGGCCTGCCAAAAATGGCTGGTCAGGCTTGCTTCACACCGCGCCCGTTTCCGTGAAATTGGTCGAAGGGCAGTAATTCACCTCCGCGATCGAACAGGGTCTGATCGGAGAACTACACCTGTTGATTCATGAAAATACAGGGATGGAAATTCTGGTTTTATACCTTGCTAGCCTTTTTAGAATAATTCTAAGAATAATTCTTGAAAAGGCGTCTGGTTGACGTATCTCTGAAGTAAGAACTCACGAATGGCAAACAACAAAACAGTTTCGGAGAAAAATCCGCTGGGAGACCTGCGCATGACCAAGCAGCGCAAGGTCGTCTACGATGTTTTGGTTGAAGGTGCCAAGGATCACCCGACGGCTTCGGAAGTTTTCGTACGAGCCAAGGAATTGATGCCAAGCATCTCTTTGGCAACTGTGTATAACTGTCTGGAAACCATGACGCAAGCCGGGGTCGTGACCCAGGTGAATATGGATCGCGAGGCTTCCCGTTTTTGCCCGAACCTGCAGCCGCACGCACATTTTTTCTGCTCCGAGTGCGAAGAAATTTTCGATGTTGGCCTGAAAGAAAAAGAAGCGCCAACCACCCCCTGGGCATTGCCCGACGGAATGGAAATCGACCAGCTTCTCGTCAATATGCGGGGCGTGTGTCCGAAGTGCGCCGCGAAAAACTCTAATAACTGAACATTTTCCCAAATGAGCCTGAAAATCGACAACCTGCATGCCTCGGTGGAAGACATCGAAATCCTCAAAGGTCTTACACTTGAGATCCCAAAAGGCGAAGTCCACGCCATCATGGGCCCGAACGGGTCCGGAAAATCGACGCTTTCGAAAGTGATCGCCGGTCACGAGGATTACGAAGTCACCGAAGGATCCGTCACGATCGATGGTGAAGACATTCTCGAGATGGAGATTGATGAGCGGTCGCGCGCCGGCCTGTTTCTGGCCTTTCAATACCCGCACGAGGTGCCCGGCGTTTCGAATGCCAATTTTATCCGCGCCGCGTTGCAGTCCCGCCTCCCCGATGGAGAGGAGATTGATGCCGTCGCCTATTACAAAGACCTCTACGCGAAAATGGACGAGCTCGAGATGGACCGGAAATTCACCGGTCGTTCCGTCAATGAAGGCTTTTCCGGCGGCGAGAAAAAGCGAAACGAAATTCTCCAGATGATGATGCTGGAGCCGAAATATTGCATCATGGACGAGACCGATTCCGGTCTCGATATCGACGCGTTGCGCGTCGTTGCGAAGGGGGTGAATGCGATGCGTTCACCGGACCGTGGATTCCTCGTCATTACTCACTACCAGCGGCTCCTCGATTACATCGTGCCGGATGTGGTGCACGTGCTTTACGACGGGAAAATCGTCAAATCTGGCGAGAAAGATCTCGCGCTGGAGTTGGAGGAGAAAGGTTACGACTGGGTGAAAACAGAACTCGCCGCCGCGTAACGAGGATTGAATTGGAAAGGAAACAACAAACATGAGCCAGGACCAAGCAACTTTAGATGCCGTCACGATTGATGACAGCGGGGACTTTTCGTTTCCCGAAGACTATCAGCACGATGCAGGTACGGGCCTGAACGAAGCGACGCTCGATTACATCTCGGACATCAAGAAAGAAGACGACTGGATTCGGGATTTTCGAAAAAAAGCGCTCAAGATTTTCAACGACAAGCCGATGCCGACGCATTGGGCGTCGAAGGATTTGGAGAACATCAAGTTTCAGGACATTCGTTATTACCTGTCGCAGGGACAGAAGCCGACACGGAGCTGGGATGAAGTGCCGGACGACGTGAAACAAACGTTCGAGCGACTCGGGATTCCCGAAAAAGAGCGGAAATTCCTCGCCGGAGTCGAAGCGCAGTTTGATTCCGAAGCGGCTTACTCGAACGTGAAAGAAGAGCTCGAGAAACAGGGTGTCATTTTCGTGAACTCGACCGAAGGCCTGCGCGAACACCCAGAGATCTTCCGGAAGTGGTTCGGCAAAGTTATCCCGACCGGCGACAACAAATTTTCCGCGCTGAACAGCGCCGTCTTTTCCGGCGGCAGCTTCATTTACGTGCCTCCGGGCGTGAAAGTCGCCCACCCGCTGCAGGCGTATTTTCGAATCAACGCCGAAAATTTCGGACAATTCGAGCGGACCCTGATCATCGTTGATGAAGGCGCCGAAGTGACCTACATGGAAGGCTGTACCGCGCCGAAATTCGAGACCGCCACGCTGCACTCCGCTGTGGTTGAACTCGTCGCGATGAAGGATGCGAAAATTCAGTACATCACCGTGCAAAACTGGTCGAACAACGTGTTCAATCTCGTCACCAAGCGCGGTCTCGCGCACGAAAATGCCGAGATTCGCTGGATCGATTGCAACATCGGCTCGCGCCTCACCATGAAATATCCCGGCGTCATTATGAAAGGCCGGAAGGCGAGGGGAGAGGTCATCTCGATCGCGCTCGCGAACGACGGTCAGCACCAGGACACCGGCGCAAAAATGATTCACGCAGCTGACGAAACCACCTCGAATGTCGTGTCGAAATCCATCTCCGTCGGTAAAGGCCGTTCGACCTATCGCGGACAGGTTCACATTCCCAAGCACCTCAAAGGCTGCAAAAACAACACCGAATGTGACGCGCTGCTCATCAACACGAACAGCCGCACCGACACCTACCCGGCCATCACCGTCCGCGGAAACAAGCACGCGACCCAGCACGAAGCGAGCGTCAGCCAGGTGAGTGAGGACCAGATTTTCTACATGCAACAGCGCGGCCTCAGCGAAGCCGAAGCCATGAGCCTCAGCGTGAACGGTTTCATCAACGATCTCGCTCGTGAATTCCCGATGGAATACAGCGTCGAACTTAAGCGCCTCATCGATCTCGAGATGGAAGGCAGCGTCGGCTAATCGATTTCTTCAATGTCCACCACCCTGACAAAACCAGAAATGTCCGCACACGGAGAATGGGTTTCCGAACCTCTGCGCCGCGACGTCGGCGCTGAACTGCCCGATTGGTATCAGCAAATCCAGGCCGACTCCTGGCACAACTTTCTCGAAACCCCGGAGCCGGTGCGGAAGGATGAAAATTGGCGCTTCGCCGATTTGAAGAAAATCCGGTTTGAACGAATCAACCCTGTTGGTTCGTTAAATGAACAGGGTTCGTTCGTGGAGCGGTTTCGATCCAACAGGGTTGATTCAGCGATCGGACACTGTCTGTTCGCAAACGGTCACCTCATCGAATCCGATTTCTCGCAGTTGCCGGACGATGTGATTGCCTGTGAAATCAACGAGGCGCTGGCCAATCACAGCGAACTTGTGAAAGAGCATTTCATGCAGGATCCGGCACGGCTCGGTTCGCAAAAATTTGCGGCGCTTCACGGTGCATCAACGCTCTGCGGCGTGTTCATTCACGTGCCGAAAAATGTCGTCATCGACGGGGTGATTGAAATTCATCACGTCAATTCCGGAGAAAACACCGGTATTTTTCCGCATACCTTGATCGTAGCCGAAGCGAATTCGAAAGTGTCGGTTTTCGAGAATTTCGAGACGGCCGGGAAGGGTGACTCACCGATCACGGTAGGGATGGTGGATCTCGATGCGCGCGACGGCGGGAAAATTCAATACGCCAGTTTCCAAAACAACGGCCCGAATGCCCGCCACATGCAGATCAACGCCAGCCGGGTCGGACGGGATTCTGCGGTGAAAAACTGCTTTGTGAATCTCGGTTCGATGTGGGTTCGGAATGAGGCGGTTTCCCGGATGATGGAACCCGGCGCAGACAGCCAGATGTTTTCCGCTAACCTTGCCAACGGCACGGAAGAATACGATCAGAGGACGCTGCAGCTTCACGAAGCGCAACACACCACCAGCGATTTGCTCTACAAAAACGCACTCTACGATGACGCCCGAACGATTTTCTCCGGCCTGATCCAGGTCGGCAAAGGTGCTCATCACACCGATTCCTATCAGACTTGCCGGAACATGCTTGGCTCCGACACGGCAGAGGCAAACGCCATGCCGGGACTCGAAATCGATGCCGACCAGGTGAAATGTTCGCACGGCTCAACCAGCGGCCCGATCAGTGAAGAAGAGATTTTCTACCTGATGGCCCGCGGCATCCCTGCCGAACGGGCCCGACGCATGATCAGCCTCGGGTTTTTGAACGAGGTGATCCAGCGGTTGGAAGGTGACGACGTAAAGGAATTTATCTTCGGCAAGGTTGAAGCCAAATTTCGCGCGATTTGATCGCTTTCGTGCGAGACGTTTTCCTTTTTGTCTGGTCCGGTTTTGACGCACACTGGCTTCGTATGAAGCTGAATTGCGTACTAATCGCCCTCGTTGTAACTCCTGCGGCTGCCTTTTCGAAGCCGCCTGTTTTTCCCGCCTGGCCGGAAGGAAAGACGCCCTATGCCCGGCCCGCAGAAGTGAATCCTGAGGAAGAAGGCGGAACGGCCCGACCCAAGATTTACGTTTATGAAGCGCCAACCAAAAAGAAAAACGGTGCGGCGGTGGTGGTCTGCCCTGGAGGTGGATACGGTGGTTTGGCAGCTGATCATGAGGGTCATCAGATCGCACAATGGTTCAACGATCG
The DNA here is from genome assembly GCA_013003335.1 of Verrucomicrobiales bacterium. Taxonomy (GTDB): domain Bacteria; phylum Verrucomicrobiota; class Verrucomicrobiia; order Verrucomicrobiales; family DEV007; genus JABDJT01. The sequence goes on from JABDJT010000166.1 coordinate 5,310, forward strand.
GGGTGTTTCGGCTTTTGTTTTGCACTACCGGCTTGGATCGAAAGGTTACCATTTTCCGACCCAACTGGCTGATGTGCAGCGTGGAATTCGCTGGGTTCGAGGACACGCAGAGGAGTACGGAGTCGATGAGAGCCGTGTCGGCGTGATCGGGTTTTCTGCCGGCGGGCACCTTGCCTCGATGGCTGCGACAAAGTTCAGCGAGAAGGCTTACGATCCAGTCGACGATTTCGATTCGCTCAGCGCACGACCGGATTTTGCGGTGCTTTGCTATCCGGTGATCAGCATGTCGACAGAATTCGGCCACGGCGGATCGCGGCGGAATTTGCTTGGACCGGAGGCGGCAGATGATCCGGAAAAGGCAAAACACGTTTCTTCCGAGTTGAATGTTTCGGCAGAGACGCCTCCTGTTTTTATATTCCAAACCGGCGAGGACAAGGCGGTGCCGGCGGAAAACGCCGTCTTGTTTTACCTGGCGCTACGCAAGCACGGTGTTCCCGCGGAGATGCATATTTATCAGCCGGGCGTGCATGGTGTCGGGTTGTTCCACGGTGATCCCGTATTGAGTTCCTGGGCGGGACACCTCAATGACTGGCTGCGGGACGGCGGTTTTTTTGCTGCCAAAATTGAAAACGTACCGGTGAAAGGAGAAGTCATGCTCGACGGCCATCCGGTAAGTTGGGGATCGATTACATTTCTGCCGGATAATCCGAATTTACCGGTGAAAACACTGAGAATTCGGAAGGGAAACTTTTCCGGCGACGTGGCCGCGACAACAGGTCGGTTACGATTCGCGGCCAGCATTTGGGAAGAGACCAACGAAGATACGGATCGCGTCATAACGACCGAATCGTTGTCGCCGGATTCGAAAGAGCCGGTAAAATTTTCGCTACAGCCGGATGCGACCAATCCGTTGTCCCTCGAGTTTGAACTGAAATCCCGATGACCCTCTCCCCTCGAATTATCGCTCTGTCCCTCGCGGTCGTTCTTCCACTCCCTGCGGTTTGGGCGGATGAGCCGTCCCTTCGTAAAATCACCGCAGGAGGTGGTGAACTGAATCTCGGGAAATCCGTTCCGGGCCCAATCGATGTCGCTCCGCCCGCATTCGCGATCCTGGAAGACGCCGAGGGTATGGTGATCGCAGCGGGCGGGAAATCCGGGAAAGGCAGGGCCGTGGCGTTTTCCCACGGCGGATTTTTGCTGGCGAACGAATTTGTTGCGCAGAAGAGTTACTTTACGGTTTTGCAAAACGCGCTGAAGTGGGCGGCTTCAGCGGAAGCGCCGGTAACGGTGGGGCTGCATGGATCGACGTCGAACCTCGCTCCGGTGCTCGAAAAAGCAGGCTGGAAAGCGGAAGTTATATCGCCCGGTGATTTGGAAAAGCGCGACGATATCGCCGTGTATTGCGTAGTCGGCCAGCCGGGCCGGGGGATGGTTGAAGCGGATTTAGCGGCAATCCAGAAATTTCTGAAAAGCGGGGGCGGTGTGCTTGTTTCGGCAACGCCCTGGCCGTTTGGAAACCAATATCCCGAATTTGAAAAATTTCCCGGAAACGTCATTCTCGCCGGGTCGGGCCTGCAATTCCGGGCGAATGGTTACGCGAACGGAAAACGTCCAATCCTGATCAACCGGCTCACCGACGATTCGCCCATCCGGGCGGCGGAGGAACTGCTCTCGGGTAACACAGAAAACCGGGCAAACCTGATCAAGGACTTCCGGAAGGGGCCGTTTTTGCGCGGAGCCAATCAGGAAAAGTTTATCGCGATCCTGGAAAAACTGAATCGCAAAACCGGGCCGATCATTCCCACCCGGAAACAGCCGGTCGAGTTGGGAAAGGACCCCCTTGTCGATGCGATTATCGAAGCGGAGACGCTGCTGAATTTAAAAGCCGAACCCGGAAAAATGTACGCGATTCCCGCGTCGGCCGATTACCCCGGGGCTGTGCCGGACGACGCAGTGCGGCTCACGAAATCTCTGACGATCGATGCCAAATACAAAGGCTGGGCGACAGGCCGGAACGCCGGAGCCTGGCAGGCGAAAGAAATGCGGTCGACGGGCCTCTACGCGCCTCCCGCTGGGGTGATCGAGGTTACGGTTCCGGAGTCGGTGGTTGGAAAAGGATTTGAAGTCACGATCGGTGCCTATGGCGGCGGGCTGAATAATCGCAAGAAATGGCCACGCTATCCGCGTCTTCAGCGTTCCGTGCCCATTCGCGAAACGGAGACCCGGATTTCAAATGCTCTCGGAGGTTTGATTACGATACGCGTGCCGCGCGGCGCGGATCTGGGGGACCAGAAAATCACGATCAAAGGTGGAGTCGCCGCGCCGTATTTCGTGCTCGGGAAGACCAGCGTGGAGGACTGGAAAAACACAATTCGGAAAAATCCCGCGCCGTGGGCGGAAATGGAGAGCGACCACATCATCATCGCGCTGACGAGCGACCACATCCGTGACCTCGAAGACCCGACTGCCGTCATGGAATTGTGGGACAAATATCTGGAAACTGCCGCCGAGTTCGCCCAACTCGAACGTGGTTCTTATCGAAAGGAACGCCTCGTTTTCGACCGCCTTCCCGCCGCAGGCTGGATGCATAGTGGTTATCCGGTCGCCGCCCATAGTGGAGGCGATTCGGCAGTCGCGGTGAATTTCGAAAAATTGAAAGCGGGATCCTGGGGTTTCTTTCACGAGTACGGTCACAACCATCAGCACAACCTGTGGGCCCTTCCCGGAACAGGCGAGACGACCTGCAACCTCTGGTCGGTTTATCTTTTTGAAAAACACACTGACAAGCCGCGCGGCGAAACCCACGGCGCGATGAAACCACTTCGCCGCAAGCAGGTCCGGAACGCCTATTTCAACAAGGACAAGGCGAATTTCAAAGAGAAATGGAATGTTTGGGCGGCACTCGACACCTACCTGCTCGTTCAGGAGGAATTCGGGTGGGAGCCGTTTAAAAAAACTTTCGCGGAATACAACACCCTGCCCCGCGAACAGTGGCCAAAAGGCCAGCAGGAAATCAACGATCAGTGGGTCATTCGCCTTTCCAAACATTGCGGGAAAAATCTCGCGCCGTTTTGGCGGGCGTGGAACTTGCCCCTGACCAAGAAAGTCGACGAGGCGCTGAAAGATTTGCCGACCTGGGAAAATCATCCCGTGGCCGGATACGGCAAAAACCAATGAACAGGGTTTGTTTGGCGAACTTACCCTGTTGGATCGACTGGAGAAATCGCAGATGGAAGACGGTAGATTCGAAACCGGACTGCCGTTTGTAATCGCGCAGCCTGAAAAATTCGGCAGGGTTGGATCATGAAACTGATACAGTGCCCGGCCTGCTCGAATGAGATTTCGCCTGCGGCGGAATTTTGCCCGAAGTGCGGGCATCCGAACCGTACGGGGAATTCTCCTTCGACAATGTCCTGTTACCAGTGTGACTCGCCTGCCACGCAAAAATGTGTCCACTGCGAAACACTGAGCTGCGCAGTGCATTTGGAGTCGTGCCGCGCAAACAAAGACCGGGTTCTTCTTTGCCTTGCATGCGCGGAGAAACAAAAGAAAGCCAACAAGGCCATCCACCTCTTCGCTTTTTTCGCCTTCTTGATCGTAGTGATCCTGTTGGCGACGCAGAGCCAAAGATAATCACCCGAACAGATACCGGCTTCGCAGATGAGCGAGGTGAGCGTCTGCAGTCACAGGCGAACCCGCAGCTCGCTCGACGAGGTCTTTGGGCAAAAACCGGCTGCCCGGCTCGTGAATCCTGGTTCGCATCCACTGCAAAAGCGGGGTGTAGTTCCCGTTAGCGAGGCCGGTTTCAATTTCGCTGTCCTGTGATTTCGCGGCTTTGAAAAGGTGGCTCGCGTTCAAATTTCCAAGGCTGTAGGTCGGAAAATACCCGAATCCGCCCATGCTCCAGTGAATGTCTTGCAAGCAGCCGTTGGAATCATTGTCGACCTCGAGGCCGAAACTTTCCTTGAACCGGCGGTTCCATTCAGCAGGGATTTCAGCGACCGGCAGTTCGTCATTGAAAATGGCACTCTCCATTTCAAAACGCAGCATGATGTGCAGGTCATACGTCACTTCGTCTGCTTCGACCCGGATAAAACTCCGCTCCGCCTGATTACAGGCACGAGTCATCTCCTCAACTGAAAGTTCGGCCAGGTTCGGAAAATATTCCGCCGCCTTTGGCAGCCAGCGATCCCAGAATTCCGGGCTGCGTCCGACCTGGTTTTCCCAGAGCCGGCTCTGAGATTCGTGCACACCCAGAGAAACTGCATCACCGATCGGTAGACCGTAGTCTTCCTCCCGCAGGCCCTGGTCATAAAGCCCGTGGCCGGTTTCGTGGAGCACGCCGTAGAGTGAACTGCGAAAATCGCTCTTCATGTAACGGGTCGTCAGACGTGTGTCCAGCGGTCCCAGGCCAGTGCAGAAAGGATGAACTGCGGTGTCGATTCGTCCCGCTTCAAAATCGAATCCAACCGCTTCGGCGACTTCGCGATTAAAAGCCTGCTGTTTTTCGATGGAGTAATCCGCGCCGACTTTCACCGGGTCGAACGGCTCCTGGGAACAGGCTTCTTCGACGAGCGGGACAAGTTCTTTTTTCAGATCCGCAAACACTGCCGTAATCTCAGCCGTGGTGGACCCGCGTTCGTATTTGTCCAATAGCGCGTCGTAAAGCTTGTCTTCGTAACCCCAACACTCTGCCTGCTGTTTGCAGAGGCCGATCAGTTTCTCCAGGTCGGGTGCAAAGTGGGTAAATTCCGATTTTTCGCGTGCTTCCGCCCAGCTTTCGTGCGCAAGCGAGCGGACCCGGGCGAATTCCGTGACCAGGTCGGCCGGCAATTTTGTCTCGCGATCATACCCATGCCGCCATTCGCGCAAATTGGCAGCCGAGTCTGATTCCGGATCGAGATCTCCCACATTTTCTTCGCACTCGGAAATCCAGTCTCCCACCTCCGGGGCGGTGAAACGTGCGTGATATTCGCCGCTGAACCACGCCATCTGCCTGGCACGGTAGCCAACGCCTTTTTTTGCCATGTTGACTTCCTGATCCCATGATAACAGACCGGCAGCATCGGAGAGAAGTTTCAATTCGTTGGAAAGATCGACGAGTTTTTGATAAGCAGGATGATTCATGGTCTCGGGAAGAGAGTACTAGGTGCTGGCGGGTGCCACTCAAATGATTTTGTCATACTTTGGCAAAAAACGAACTAACAGGGATCGTTTGGCGAACCAACCCTGTTGCATCGTTTTTGTGTCGGAGGCATTGATTTTCAGGAAACGTAAAGTTTACTGATTCATCGCCGACTCGCCGCAAGATTCTCCACCTCCGCAAACCCCGGGCTCCTCTCCACTGCCGTACGAAGAGGCCGTTGCCGGTTCGGGGCGTCCGCGGTTTCCCATTTTCAAAGTCCTTCTGTTCGGCCTGTTTGCGGCTGGAATGTCTGTTTTTCATCTGTTCGTCGATTTCCAGGGGTTATCGACGGCGGAAGGCATGGAGCAGGCGGACGTGGCACGGGCGATGGCGCGAGGAGAGGGGTCGGTCACAAAAACCCTCCGGCCGATCGCATTGGCCAAGTTGCAGGAGCGGACCGGTGTTGAAGAGATTCCGTTGAAACTTCCGGCAACGTCTCACGGTCCGCTCAATCCGCTCGTGAACGCCGGACTTTTGAAAATCAGCGGGACGGAGTATCCGGTCGATTTCAAGTATCGAATTTATTTCCCGGACCGGGTGATCGCGGGCGGTTCTATGTTTTGTTTTTTCGGGGCGCTGGGCCTGACGTTTTTGCTGGTGTCGCGGCTGTTCGATGGAGTGCTGGCCGGGTTTACGGTGGTGGCGATGCTGGTTTGTGAAATGATGTGGCGCTTTACCCAAACCGGTCTACCGCAGATGCTCGGCCTGCTGGTTTTCATGGCGGGGCTGGTGTTTTTGGAATCGTCGCTTCGCCGTTGGCGACTCGGCGGGATACCGTTGCTCGGCTTGATCGGCGCCGGGTTCTCCTTCGGACTGCTGGTTTTGACGACGCCGATCGGCCTGGGAGTTGCCGTGGCAGCGGCATTTTTCGTGCTGCTGATTTTCAAGAAGCGCATGCTGCTGCCGCTTTCGTTCCTTTTCGTGATGACTCTGACGATCGCGCCGTGGATAGTCGGAAACCTGCAGGCGACCGGATCGCTGCTTGGAGTCAGCACGGTGGAAGTTCAGGATTCCTGGGGCGAATCGGCTGGGAGTCCCATCATGCGCTCGTTTGAGCCGGGCGCGGAATCCGCCCATCCACGCCTGTTCCTCGCAAAGAAAATGGGCCGGGTCCTGACACAGCATTTCGAGAATTTTTGGTTACTGGTTGGCGGCTCGGTCGGTGCGGGATTGTTCTGGTTGTCAATGCTGCATCCTTTTCGAAATCCGGACGCTGTCCATTTGCGAAATGGAATCGCGTTGATGTGGGGAGGATCGCTGGTTGGCATGATGCTGTTTGGAACGCCAGACCTCGTTTTCGATGCGAACCAGGTGCACGTCTGGTTCATCCCGATCGCAACTGCTTTCGGGCTGGCAATCCTGTCTGTGTTCTGGATGCGATTACCCATTGCGCAGAATCACTGGTCGCTCTGGCAACGGGCGCACCTTATCGCCGCCGTAATCCTGACGGCCCTTCCCATGATGATCAATCTGCCGGGAAGGGCGACGCTTGGCCTTTTCATGAGTAACCGCGTCGTGCACTGGCCGCCGTACGATCCGGCTGCGATCGCCTTCCTGGGCGATTGGACTGATGATCGGCAGGTAATATTTTCTGATGTGCCGTGGGCGGTGGCGTGGTATGCGGACCGGCCTTCCGTGTGGCTTCCGATGGAGCCGGCTCAATTCCAGGAAATCGCGAAGCAAATCGAAGATCGGGATCCGAATTCGGTAGCCGGAATTTTCCTGACACCGCAGACGCTCGATCAGCCACTGGCTTCGGGCGTGATGAGCGGGGATTACGAGCCATGGAATCGGGTGCTGCTCAACGGTCCGCTGAAATCGGTGAATGTAACCGTTTTTGAGCAGGCGCCGTCCGGACTGAGATACACCCAGCGGCTTTCTGCGAGCAACGACCAGGAATCGTGGTTCTTCTCATCCCGGCCGATCTGGCGGGAGACTCGGAATCTGGCCGGACAGATCGAAAAGTGAGATTGCGGATTTTTACATATCCTCCATCGTATGCGCATGAAACGCATTCCGATTTTTTGCCTGCTCGCCCTCCCGCTGCTGGTTTTGGCGCAGGATTCCGGCTTCACCCCGCTGTTTAACGGCAAGGCTTTGACTGGCTGGAAAAATCCCTACGATTGGGGCAAGGCGGAAGTGGTCGACGGTGAAATTCACCTGACGGCTGACAAGAAATTCTTCCTCGTGACCGAAAAGGAATACGGCGATTTCATTTTTGAAGGCGAAATCCTATTGCCTGAAGGCAAGGCCAATTCCGGTTTCATGTTTCGTTGTCACGTTGAGCCGAACAAGGTATTTGGCTACCAGGCCGAGGTCGATGGCTCCGATCGCCGCTGGTCCGGCGGTTTGTACGACGAAGGTCGAAACCGCTGGATTTGGCCGGGCAAAAAGGGCAACAGCAAGCTCCAGGAAGCTCTCGATTGGGAAAAAGAATCGCAGGCTCACTTTGCGAAGGACGCCGTCAGAAACGCCCTGAAACGCAACGACTGGAACACCTACCGGATTACCTGCCAAGGCAACAAGATCAAGATCGAGGTGAACGGTGTCGTCACTACCGAGGTCGAAAACGATATCGACTCGAAAGGACCTGTCGGCATCCAGCATCACGGAGAAAAAGGGCAGACATACAAATTTCGTAATCTGCGGATCAAGGAACTTTGAGCAATCGATGACTCAGGACGAAGCCATTCAGAAAATCGAAGATGCCTGCAAAATCATCTCGCTGGAGATGATGAAAGTCACTCCAACCGCTCGCCAGCTGGACGACGAGGAGACGACCGCTGCCATCGTCGAGGCGAGCTACAAGCTGACGATTGAATTGGAAGTGATCAAAAAGAAGTTGATTCAGCTCAAAGGACGGGATGATTCGGCGGAGCTTTGAAGTGCTTTTCCGAGCGCCTCGACCGCCCAAACCAGCGGATACAGCCGTTCAAAATACCAAAGCTTGGCAAAATAAAATCCGATCGGCGTAGCGGGAAAATCGGAGCCGTTATTCGTGGAATCGATGAGCCAGCGAACCCCGGCGTCGATCGATTCGCCGAATTCACCCGCGTGACAGAGCGCCGAAATCGCGAGAGCGGTTTCCTCGATCGATGACGGCGTTCCGGAACCGCCGCCCCAGCCGCCATCTAGATTTTGACTCCGATACAGCCAGTCAATGGCATCAGCCGCCAGCATTTGCGCAGTCTCCGTTCCAACCTCGTGGAGGGCGCGCAGCACCATCGACGTTCCGTAAGTCGGATTTTCCTCGTCGCGTTTCAGGTGCTGGTTTCCAAACCAAAGCGGCGTCCATGAGCCGTCGCGGTTTTGGGTGCGGGCGAGAAATCGCAGTCCCTTTTCGATTCCTGAATCGATTTCGGCTTGCATGGAATCCGGTATGTCCGACCGCCACGCCAGCCAGGCGCGAATGGCGTGGGCCGTCAAATCCGCGCTGCTGCGGTCAAAGGGAAGCGCACCCCAGCCCCGGCAAAATGTCGGCATCCCGCCGTCGCGATTTTGCAAATGGAACAGCCAGCGAATCGCCATTTCCGCTTCCGATTTCCGGGTCGGGTCGAGAATTTTCAGCGCGAGCAGCGTTCCGGGCGTGTCGTCGGCATCCGGCACGCCGCCGGACAAATCCGTCCACGCCCAGCCTCCGGGCGGTGAGTTGGTGAAGGGGTGAAAATCGCGGTATTGCTGATTCACCAGCCAGTCGAGAAGTTCGGATTTTCGATCCAACAGGGTTGGTTTGGCGAACAAACCCTGTTGGTTGGTAGCAAGCGCCTTCACCGCCAGGGTCGTCACCCAGGTGGCGAGGTTCGTGTCGATCGGCCAGCTTCCATCGGGCCGGACATTTTCCGTCAAAAATTGGACGCCCTTTTCCGCGACGGGATGATGTTTCTGGCCGGCGTTGGCGAGGGCCATTGTGACGAAGCTGGTCAACGGCGCGGCTTCGAGAAATCCGCCGGAGGCAGGCTGAATTTCACGCAACAGCGACGAGGCCCGCCATTTCCAGGCCCAGTTTCGGAATAACCGAATCGGCGAAATCCCCCGGCTGTTCTGCAACTTTCCGTAGCCGATTGCGATCAGGGCCGGCAGAGCATAGCTGACAACCGGCAGCCGCAGAATCGCGAACCATTCCCGGGGAAAAAGCGAAAGCTCGAAAGGAAACTGTGGGACGAGCCTCCAACCGTTTTTTCCGAGTCGACCGCAGATCGCGCAGAGCATCAGGATCGGGACGGAGAAGGTACGGTCTTTTCCGTATCGCGCTTTTACCGTCTCAGCGATTTTTTGCGGGTCGAGCGAGCCGACGTAGGATCGGATCCAGTTTTCGGCCCGGTGAATTGCGTCCCGTTTCTCCGGCCCGAATTTCGACAAAGCCGACCAGGCGAGCAGGGATGTTGAAATGTTGGAATCACTTTTGACGGTGTCGCCCCAGCCTCCATCGAAATTTTGGTTTTCCGCCAGCCAGCTCACTCCGCCTTCGACAAATTCGGCGTGCTTTCCGGAATCGACCGATCCGAGGGCCACGACGGCGGTGGCGGTCGAAAGCGCGGAGGTCGAAAGCTCACCTTCCCAGTGCCCGTCCGGCGTTCGCTCGGCAAGGAGGGCGGCGCGGGCGTTTTCGAGCGCGGTTGCGATTTCAGCTCGATCCATCGTTACAATTGAAGCAAAACGGCATCTCTTCCACACCAGTAGAGGAGGAATAGGACTGTGCCCCAGAGAAAACGGGTTGTCGCGTGAATCGGCAAGTGGAAATGGAGACGTGAGGTTGACCGTTGCCCGCGGTTCAGTTCACGTTTGAAGTTATGAAATCCAAAAGTTGGGTCGCCCTGTTTATTGCCCCGGTGTTGCTCGCGCAGGAGAAACCTGGCCCGGAACGACCTTTGGAAATCAAGTTACCGTTTCCGAAATACCCCGAGCCGGATGCCGTTCTCGAATCCATGACCCGGGCTGGCGGATTTTTCCGGACCCACTTGTCGTTCGCTGGCGGCTATGCACGGTCGTGGACGCGGGATTTGAAGGAGCAATTCGGGGAGGGACGAAGTGCACCGACGTTGATTTCAATTCAACCCCCGGGAACCACTACCGTCGGTCTGACGATGGTGAACGCCCATCGTGAGACAAGCGATGCGGTGTTCCTGCAGGGGGCAAAGGAAGCTGCCCAGGCTTTGATGTGGTGCCAGTATGCGTCCGGTGGTTGGGGATCGGAATTCCAGTATGAGCTTCGGCACGCCAGCCGGATTCATTTTCGGCGGGATCTGTTGGCGGGTGACACCAATCGGGGAAACCGTCATGCGCGCTCGACTCTCGATGACAACAAGACCCAATCAGCGATCCGTTTTCTGATGGAACTGGCGGATTCTCCGGCAGGTGATCACGTGCCGAAATTGCGGGAGGTGCTGGATTTTGCATGGGATGGGCTGCTCGGGGCACAGGCTCCGAATGGTGGTTGGCCACAGGGTTACTCGGATCCGTCGGATCCTGATCTACCTGTGAAAGCAGCTTCGTTTCCGGAGGACTGGACCCGTGAATTTCCGGCGGTCGATTACACGGGATTTTATACGCTGAACGACAACAACCTCGAGCATCTCATGAATCTGCTGCTCGATGCGCACCGGATTGAAAGCGAAAATCCGGAACGATTTCTCGAAGCGGCTAAACGCCTCGGCGATTTTCTCCTGCTCGCGCAAATGCCGGAGCCGCAGCCGGTCTGGGCGCAGCAATACAATTTCGAAATGCACCCGGCCTGGGCCCGAAAATTCGAGCCGCCTGCTGTCTGCTCGGGCGAAAGCATCGGCGCGATGCGAACCCTGATCGAAATCTGGATCGCTACGGGGGAGGATCAATATATCAAATCGATTCCGGCTGCATTGGCATGGTTTGAAAGAAGCCAACTGAAAGACAAACCGAAACCGACCTGGGCCCGGTTTTACGAATTGCAGACGAATCAACCACTCTATTGCGAAGCTGAAACCTATCTTGTGACCTACGATGACTCGAATCTTCCGACTCATTACGGCTTTCAACTCACCGGCCTGGAGCGCTCGCTCGAAAAAGTGAAGGCGATCATCAAGCGTGATCGGGACGAAATCCTCGCGGAGCGCAAACGGGATGCGAGACTTCCGGATTCGGAAAAAGAATGGTCCGATCGGGCCCGCAAGCTCGCTTCGAAAGCCCGGGACGCGATGAAAGCGCAAAAGAAAGAGGGATACTGGACCCGGGACGACCGGATTGATGCCGGCGAATTCGACATGCGAATGAAGGCTCTAACCGAATACCTGCAGGCGGCTAAAAATGGTGGAGAAAAGTTCGCGGAGGTCCGGAAAAAACAGCGGCAACGGGAAACCGAAGAGGCGACGAGGGAAGCCCGGAAAAGACAGGAAAACGAATGAACAGGGTTGGTTTGGCGAACCGACCCTGTTGGTTCGTTCGGATTAGTAAATTGTTCGAAATTCGCCGGAACAAATCAAGGCCTGGACGGCCTGCGCCCACTCTTCCGGCCCGGGCGAATCACCGAGAAAGGTTTCGACCGCGGTCCGCTCGGCATTCGTCGGAATTCGGGCAAAAACACGCAGATACAGTTTCCCGACCACGTCGCCTTTGATCGTGGAAAACTCATCCCCGATTTTTTTCGCCTGAGCCAAAACGATTCCATTGTTCATCAGGAACAGAGCCTGGCTTGGTACGGTGGTCACTTTTCGGTCGCCCACAACCATGTTCGGATCGGGAGCATCGAATGTTTTGAGAACATCGAAAATGGCGCCCCGTGCCATTGGTAAATACACGCTGCGATAATTCACCGCGTCAGTTGCGTCCTTGGTGAAGTAGTCCCTCCGGCCAATCTCGCGCTGGCGCCCGAGTTGCTGTTGCTTTGAGATTTCGAATACCTGGCTGGGGCCCGGATTACCGTGCTCCAGTGTGCCGCTGATCGAAAGAATGCTGTCCCGAATTGCCTCGCCTTCGAGTCGCTGCGGTGGGAACCGCCACATGAGCCGAGTACCCGGATCTGTCTTGTAGGCGACAGGGTCTACGGTGGAATCGAGCATCCAGGTTCGGCTCAGCATAATTTCACGAATCAATTTTTTGGTCGACCAGCCGCTTTCCATAAATCGGGCGGCGAGATCGTCGAGCAGTTCGGGATGGGACGGGGAAGCACCCAATAACCCGAAGTTATCGACCGTGTCGACCAGTCCGGTTCCGAACAGGTGGTGCCAGACGCGATTCACCCAGACGCGGGCGGTCAGCGGATTTTTCGGGTCTGTCAGCCAGTTTGCCAGTTGCAGCCGACCGCTGGACCTTTCATCAATCGCGGGATCGGGGAGTTGTTTTTCGAACAAAGTCAAAACGCCGCGTGGAACAGGATCGAGCGGGTTCTTGTGGACGCCTTTTTCAAACAGCGGCGAATCTGCGATGCGCGGATCGGTCGGCAGTTTGGCCTTCGTGTTTTCCTCGAATTTCTTTTTCCATTCCTCCAGCGAAATCCTGTCCGCTTCGGCCATGGCCATTGCGTAATCCGGAGGCTCGGGAATGGCGGCTTTACTATCTTTCACGGTTTGCTGGAAGGCGTTCACGGCCTCGTCCGCTTTTTTCAGCTCCGGTGTCGGTTCTTTTTTCCAATCGATTTTTTTCTTTTCCAATTCCGCGCGGAGATCGTTCCGCACTTTCACCAGTTCGAGATATTCCTTTTGCACTTCGTCAGCCCGCTTGATTGCTGCTTCGCGTTTCGCTTCGATGGCCACTCCATCCGGTCCGAGTGGATAGGCTTTGGAATGCTCTGCGCGAACATTCGTCTCCGAACCAGCGAGGTTTTTTGAGCTGCGGAAAATTCCGGCCATCGCGTAATAGTCGCGGGTGGGAATGGGGTCGTACTTGTGATCGTGGCAGCGGGAACAGTTGGCTGTCAGCGCCAGGAAAGCGCGGCAGGTCGCGTCGATTTGCTCATCCGCCGTATTCAGTTCAAACAAAAGTGGATCACTCTCGTTGAAGGTTTTCGGGCCGATGGTCAGAAACCCCGTGGCGATCATTTTGGAATCGCGGTCCCCGGGATTTTCAAAGGGCAGTAAATCCCCCGCGATTTGCTGACGGACGAATTCATGGTAGGGCACATCCGAATTGAATGCCGTGATGACCCAGTCCCGATATCGCCAAGCGTAGGGATAGAGCATGTTCCGCGAATAGCCACTCGACTCCGCATATCGCGCCACATCCAGCCAATGCCGGCCCCAACGCTCGCCAAAGCCGTCGCCGGCCAGTAATCGGTCGACCACTTTCTCAAAGGCGGCCGGCGTGTCGAGTGGGTCATCGACAAACGCCGCAATCTCGGATTCGGAAGGCGGCAATCCGGTCAATTCGAGCGTGGCTCTCCGGATGAGTTTGTGCCGGTCTGCGTCGGCGACAGGCTTCAGATTTTTTGATTCCAAGCGGGCCAGCACGAACTGATCGATCCGGCCCCGCGGCCATGCGGCGTCATAAACCGAGGGCAATTCCGGGCGATTTAACGGTTGAAACGCCCAGTGCGTCTCTGCCTTGATTTCACGGGGTAACTTGGAAATCCCGTCCCGGGGATCCGGCGCACCCATGGCCACCCACTTTTCGAAATCGGCAATCACCGAGTCCGGGAGCTTGGTCTTCGGCATCTGCAACTTTTCGTTGGTGTGCCGAATCGCTTCGATCAATTGGCTGCCATCCATGTCGCCTGGAATAATCGCATCCCGGCCCGAAGCACCGCCTTTCCGGATACCGTCCCGCGTATCCAGCAGAAAATCAGCTTTGATCTTCTCCGCCTTCGAAGAGTGACACTCGTAGCAATGCTCGATCAAAACCGGCCGGATTTTCGTCTCGAAAAACGAGTTCCCTGGATCCGATCCCCGCGCGGAAATACTGACAGCCAATCCGGCTGCCAAAACGAGAGAGGATCGAATGGGAGTGGCAGCAAAAAGAGATATCATCAACGACCGCAATATGGCCGGAGAAATCGCTGTGCGAAACCTTGCTGCGGTACGGAAAAACGGACCGTGTAAATGTGGGCGGAATCACGCGGCAACAGGTGCCGGCTCCTCCACGGAATCCAGTTCAATGCCGGCCAGAGGCTCAAATCCGGCGAGGCTTTCCTCGATTCCGGCAACCAGGGCTTCGATTTCGTCCAGGTCCGTGCCGAGTTTGGAAATCCGGCCCGTTACTTCCTCACTCAGCGCAGGTTCATCCTGTTCTATCTCCTGTTCCCCCTTGTAAATCCGCCTGCGTTCTGCAATTTCTTTCGTCGATTCAACTTCGGCAGAAAGGGGCACCTCCTCCGTGCGCTCATCGAACACTTCGGTTTTGGGGATAAAAAGTGGCTCGGTGGAAGCCGGGACGGCAGCTCGCGCGGCATATGCCGGCATCGATTCATCGATCGGGAAACATTCTTCTTCCTCTTCGTCTTCGCCAATTTTCTCAACACCAGCGGAGGGAGTTTCTGTTTCCTGTTCCGCCTGAAAACCGGCTCTGGAGAGGTCGATCACGGGCGAATCTGCATCCAGATTCAGAGAGTCGGTATCGTCCTCCAGGCTCCGGGCTCGTTTGCGATCCCGAAGAAAAGCGAATACGCCGAGAGTTCCTCCGATCACGAGAACGATGGAGACGACGATGAAACCAAGTATTTGGAGAACAGAGTCCATGGCAGTGTATTGAAAAGTTTACCTTTAGGACATCTTTATAGTTCCCAATATTAAAGCAAATCTTTTTTTTTGCGACCGCAGGGTGAGAAAACGATCCAACAGGGTTGGTTCACGGAACAGACCCTGTTGGTCCGTGAAAAAATAGAGAGAGAAATCCCGTTTTTTGCCCCCTAATTTCGTCGCACGCGGAAAAATTCGCTCTAGCCCAGCGCCCTGATCAGGTAGTCGAGTTCCCCGGAAATTTCGGCGGCATCGCCGGTATCGAGGGTTTGGGAAATTTCCGTTTTCACAAGCGCGCGAAGTTTTTTTCGAAGGCGATGGATCGCGACTTTGACTGCGCCTTCGCTGATCCCGAGTTCATCGGCCACGGCAGCCTGAGAACAGGCAGGGTTGTCCCCCGTGAGCCATGGTTTCAACGCATCAAACTGTTCCACATTTTCCGCGTCGGCGGCGAGCTCATCCAACGCCCGCCCTAGAACAGCCAGTGCCCATTTTCGGTCAAAAAAGGAGTCGTCCGGCGGATCGGAAGATTTGGCTTTGCGAACGGCGGCGACAGTTGCCGGCCCCGATTTTCCGTCTGAATCTGCATCCAGCGACACATCAGTTTTGCCGCCGCCACGTTTCCCGGCGGACGATTTTTCCCGCTGGTCCGCCAGAAAATGTTTCACCGCGCCGAGCAGGTAAGAGCGGAATTTTCCGCGGCCCCGTTCGAGTTTTCCGATGGCATCCCGCTCCAGGAGTGTAGCGAAAAAAGCGTGCGTCAGGTCACGGGCGGAGCCGTCCCGGACGGTCGCGCGGATAAATGTATGAACCGGTTCGTAATAGGCTTCGCACAGATCGGAGAGGGCCGCTTTGGCCACCTCCGAATCACCCCGGGCCGCGAGAACACAGGTCCACCGGGTGGTGTGGAATGGTTCTGATCTGCGTAGACTCATTCGTCAGTCAATTTTTCCCGATAGTCGATCTCGATGAAGGCGTGGTAAACTTGCTTGCGGTTTTCCACCCGGAAAAGCGGCAGAATTTCGATGTTCGGCAGCAGGTATGCGCCTCCGCTTCGCGGTCTAAACTGGTGAATTTGGGCAAATACTTCGCCTTCAATTTCCTGTGGCACAATGAAACCGATCGGCTTCTCGATCATTTGAAGGTCGTCGTTCAATTCCCATTCGATGGTCTGACCGGGGCGCAGAATTCCATTTTCGATTTCAGTGTCACCGATGGCCGGAGGTCCCTCGAAAACGACGCGCACCGACATATCCCCCGGAATGCGCCAGCCGGCTGAGATTTTGGCGGTCACCGCGTTCTCGTCCCGGCCAATCTTACTGAGTCCGACTCCGTATTTTCCAGCCACGTGGGCGGGCGATGAAGTCGTGCTTCTTGCCAGGGCGGGGACAAAAAGGGCCACGAGGATAAACAATGCCGGCCCGAAGAAAACGATCAGCAGCAGCCAAAAAATTCGACGCGGCCAGGGATTTTTCGGTTCGGATTCCTCAACCGGTTTCAGTGCTGGTAGCCGGTAGGTCCGGCCGAGCATTTTCGCATAAACGAAGGTGAATCCCACCACGAGGCAGGCGGTCAAAATCGTCGCGGCAAGAACAGGTTCGAAGCTTCCTCCGCGGCTGTGGTAGGTCAGCCCGAAACCCAGGATTAGCATTGCCAGCAAGGTTCCGTATCCCCACACAAAAACCTGTAAGGGGCGTTCCCTGATCGAACCGGGTTCCTGTTGCAACTGGTCGCGTTTCTGGAATTCCGCCCGTTCCGTGGCTGTCACGGGGGAATTTACCCAGTTCCAGACTTTTTTCCCCGTCCAGAAAATCAGTGCCAGACTCCCGAGCACGAGAATAGAGATTCCGATCTCGGCGTGCCGTCCAAAAATGATGGGCAACATCGCCAGCCAGAGCAATCCTGCCAGGGCTGCTGCCGGCCAGAACCAGGCTGCGATGAGGCAGGTAATTTTGCCTTCGGTGGTTCCTGCAAACCTCTGGCGGCGAAGTTGTCGCCAGCCGAAAATCGTCCCTGGTATCGCGCAGAGGGGAATAATCAGCCAGAGCCCGGCTAGGAATGGCACCGGAGCAGGGTTCATATCCGAACGCCTTTCCCGCAGTTGGGTGAGGAAATCGGACTGGCGCTTGGCGGCTCCCAATCTCGCCCGGAGTTCCGCTACCCGGAAAACGTTCGCCACATCTGCCTTCTCGGCGGCATCCAAGTCGTTCTGCAAATCGTACACCAACTGTTTCGATTTCGCGTAAGCCGCATGATTTACGGAAATTCCCACGTTGTTCCGAATGGCAGAATATTCGGAAAAGAGAGCTCCGAAGAACAGGAACACGAACGGGAAGACGGCACCGGCAAGGCTTAGAGAAAGGGCCAGTCCCGGTCTGTTTTTCGGGTCTGGTTTTCCTGGATTCCCAGCCCGGGATGGTTGCGGTTGAGCATAGGCAAGCGGCGGAACGCCGGAAATTTCCGTGCGGACTTCATCGGCGGATTGCTGGCGGCGGTCGCGTTCTTTTTCCAGCGAGCGCAAAACAATCTCATCCACATCGCCGGTGACGGCGGCTTTTTCCGAAGGCGCCGCAAATCGCCCGATCGGCAATTCCCCTGTCAGCATTTCGTAAAACACCACGCCGAGCGAATAAATGTCGGCGCGGTGATCGACCTCGGCAGGCTGCTCGATTTGCTCCGGGGCCATGTAT
>JABDJT010000192.1 GCA_013003335.1 Verrucomicrobiales bacterium
ATCCAATACACAAACCCTGACCTTAAAACCCCCGGAACAATCAGCAAAATGGACACGATTAAAATTCTTGGAAGCCTGCTCAGCAACAATGCGATGGGCTCGAAAACAGGTGCCGGCATTTTCGATACCCTCCTCAGTGGCGGGGGAGGAAGCGGCGGAAACAGCTCGGTCTCGGCAAGTATTCTCGGTTCCCTGCTGGGCGGCGGACGCCGATCCAGCGGCGGCGGCCTTGGCGCACTGGGGGGAATCCTCGACGCAGCGACCCGAAAAGGTGGAGGTGGAAGTCAAGGAGCCGGCGGAGCCATGGATTTGCTTGGAGGACTTCTCGGCGGCGGGGGTGGCCAGCAGCCTCAACAGCAAAGTTCTACCGGTGGCGGAGGACTTGCAGACATCCTGGGAGGCGTTCTTGGGGGTGGCCAATCAACCCCTCAACGGTCCGGTGGCGGAGGAGTTGGAGATTTACTCGGTGGCCTGCTCGGCGGCGGAGGAGCGGAACCGCAGCAGCAACAGCCTTCCGGAGGCGGAATTGGCGGTATGCTCGGCGGTATTCTCGGTGGCGGAGTGAACGAAAATGACGCCCCCGAACCGAGCGGGTCAGACATTCTCGCCGGACTTCTCGGGGGTGGTCAGGAGCGACACGAACCCCCGAAAGAAGCACACGACGAAGCCGAACTCCTGATCCGGGCCATGATCAATGCAGCGAAAGCCGACGGCCATATTGACCAAAATGAGCAACAAAACATTCTTGGCCGACTCGGAGATCTCGACCAGGACGAAATCGAGTTTGTGCAAAACGAATTGCGAAAGCCGCTCGATCTTGACGGATTCGTCCAGGCTGTGCCGGATGAAATGGATCACCAAATTTACTCGTTCTCGTTGATGGCGATCAAACTCGACACGCAGAACGAAGCACAGTATTTTGCCGATCTCGCACGTGGCCTCGGCCTCGATGGCGAAACCTGCAATGACATTCACGAGCAACTCGGTCAGCCCGAAATTTTCGCGTAATCCGGTGCCGCTCCTCAAAAAAGCCCGGTTCGGTTCACCCGGCCGGGCTTTTTTGTGTCCAGCGAAAACGAATCAACAGAGATTGTTTGGAAAATCACCCTTGTTGATTCGTAGATCGGCCGCAGACGTTGCGGAATCGGTTTTTTCCGCGATAAATCTAAGAATTCTGGTCGAATCTTCGTATCTTCCTCAACTCCATGACCCGCCAGTTTCTGATCTTTTTTCCCACTGTCGTCGCCTGTTTTCTCCTCGCTGGCTGCGTCGAAGACGATGGTCCCGGCGTCCAGTTGAACGGTGATGAATCCGCCGGGCCGGCACCCGACATTCAGGCGACGGAACCGCTCTCCCGAAAGCTCGAGGAGTTCACCCTGCAGCATTCCAAGCTGGTCTGGGTGAAATATGTCGGCGGTAAGGGCGATGTGTTCGCGAACGGGACGCAGCTGGAGCTGTGGGGTCTGGACACCCGCGACGGGAAAGGGCCGAGAAAAATTATCGAGCAAAAGGGAAATTACGGTCGGCCGATGATTTCTCCGGACGGAAAAACAATCGTTTTCACCAACAAAAACCAGACGAAGGTCAAGAAAGACGGCAAAGACTGGAAGTATTTCGATCCGGTAACCTACCGGGTCGATTGGGAGGGGAAACAAATCGAAAAACTCGGACCGGGCATGGCTTCGGACGTGTGGGAGGACATCAACACGGGTATTTCCTGGGTGTATGTAACCGATTTGCTGCCGACCGATCGCGCCGCGATGAAGGGCACCAAGCTCGAGCGGTTCAAATTGTATGACCCGGATGACCGGGAAGTGGTCTGGGACAAAACGGAGATCAGCATCGACAACATCCAGCTTTCCCGGGATGGCAAACGCGCGAGCGCACTGTTCCCCTGGCCCGATGCGGGCGTGATCGATCTCGATCGGACAGAATATTGGAAAAATCAGCACGGCTGCTGGCCATCCCTTGCCCCGGATGACAGCTATGTCGCCTGGGTGTTTGATGGCGCGCACAAGAACTTGTTTTTCTACACCGATCGGGCCAAAAAAACCTGGACCGTGCCGATCACGGGTGGGCCGAATATCGGTAACAACGAGGTCTATCACCCTCGTTGGAGCAATCACGTCCGCTATTTTTCCATGACCGGCCCCTACATCGGCGAAACAATCGGGCGCGGTGTCGGGAACGTGAATTTGTATCTCGGAAAATTCGATGAGCGGCTCGAATCGGTCGAGCAATGGCTGCAATTGACCGACGATGATCAGGACGATTATTTTCCCGATCTCTGGTTGGCCAAGACCGGCAAATCGATCGCGGTCGAGCAGGGCAAGGACGACGGCGGTCACAAGAAGCTGTGGCCGCGGGGCGGGACGAGCCGACTGCTGTTCATTTGGGAAAACCGCCACATCCGCTCGCCAAACCAGGCCGCAAACGACCGGAATTGCTCAGTGATTCCGCACGACCGGGCCCGATATGGTCCGAATTTCGAGATGCTGGTCGACGGCGGCTGGTTTGAAGCGGACAACGAGTCGCGGGAAATCATGAACCGCCACGGCGCCAAGCAGGCCCGCACGACAATCGAGTTGGTGGCAACGGCGGATGATTCCAAGCAGGACGGAGCAGTGTTCTCCCAAGGAAATTTCCAGATTCAGCAGCGTGGCGACGAGTGGATTTTTGTATCCACTGATCCGAAACTGATCGCGCTTCGTCTCGGGAAGGTAAGTGCCGGCAAGCCGACTCACCTGGCCGTTTCCTTCGAGAAAACCAAGGGCTGGTATGGATTCAACAATGGCAATCCAGTCCCGGTTGAGGGGGAACCGCCCGTCGCGGATATGCTGGCGGCGCAGGCGGGGATGACATTCGGCAGCAACTGGAACGGCAAAATCGAAGGCGTGGCGATTTATGCTTCAGCTCTGACCCCCGAGGAAATCGAGGGCAACTACGACTATTTTTCCAAAACGATGGCAAAGCGGGAGCCGATCCCGCGCATCAAGCTGCGCGGCAAGCTTGTGAAAATGACGCCGGATCGTTCGCCCGCTGAATTGAAGCAATACGAGCGTGCCCTGCTCGGATATCACTACGAAGTCGAGGAAGTGCTCGAAGGAGAATTCGACGGGGAAACGGTGAACGTCCTCCATTTCACCCTGATGGACCGGAAGGCGCTGGAGAGTTTTCCCCGCCGGCCCGGACAAAGCTACGAATTGGTGATTGAGCCGTTCGAGGCGCATCCCGAATTGGCCTCCGAGCAGCGCTGGGACGAAATCTTTGAATTCGGTGAAGACCTGTATTACGACGTGGCCACACCCGAAAAATAATCCTGTCCGATTTTCGAAAATGAACCGAATCCTGCTGACCTCTCTGTCTGTTTCTGTGCTGTTCGCGGTCTCCGGCTGCACCGAAAAAGAACCAGCCGAAGAACCCCCGGCATCGGAGAAATCAGAATCCAGTGCGACGAGCCAGCCGAAAACAGCTGAAGTCGCCGAAACATCATCCGGGGGCCCCGCCGCTCCAGGCACACCCGGCAGTCCCGAACGGGCCGATGCCTTCGCTGCCGAGGCAGGAAAACGCGTTGCGGAAACCTTCGCCGTTCAGGGCGATGACAAGGCCTGGTTTTTCCTGACTCGCGAACTGAAGCAGGCCGCCCTCGGCAAATTCTGGGAGCCGGAAGGAAACTGGGCCAAGGTCGCCGCGAACAACACGGATCCCGTGCCGTCGATGGTGGAATTCAACAACTTGCTGAAAGAGCGCGGCATCGAACTGATCGTCGTCCCTGTTCCGGCCAAGGCTTCGATTTATCCCGGCAAACTCGCCGCCGGATTCGCTCCGGGCGACCCCGTCGCGCTCGCTCCGATTTTTGAAAGGCTCAAAGTCGAAGGGATCAACGCGATCGACTTTGAGGCCATCGCCCGCGAACACCGCGCCAACAATCCCGACGACAAGCTCTGGTGCGGGCAGGACGCCCATTATTCGCCGAAAGCCGCCCGAATGATCGCGGAACTCGTCGGCAAGGAAATTGGCGACAAAGTGAAAGGCGATGCGGGCCTGATCGAGTCGCCCGAGGAAACCCTCGAAATCACAGGCGACCAGGTGCAGGGCAACGAATTCGAAGGCAAAGTCGCGAAGGAAACACTGACCATTCAATACGCCGGAAAAGAGGAGAATGGCAAAATCGTGCCGGTCGAGCCGGATCCGGAAAGTCCGGTTCTTCTGGTTGGCGACAGCCACACTCTCGTGTTCCAGGAAGGCGCCGGAAACGGCATGCATTGTCGCGGCGCGGGTGTGTTCGATCATCTCAGCAAAGAACTCGATTTGCCGCTCGATCTCGTCGGCGTGCGCGGGTCCGGACTCGTCCAGGCGCGCAAGCAGCTCTTCTTCCATGCCCGCGGACATGAAAATTACTGGGACAAAAAGAAGGTCGTCGTCTGGATCTTCAGCGTTCGCGAGTTCACCCAGTCGACTGACAACATCATCAAGATCCCGCTCGAAAAATAGGCGGAACGAACTGCCCCTGTTCACTCGTTTTTCCGCCAGGCCTCGAACTGGCGGTGTTTCGTGCCCCGTTTCCCGACCTCGAAACCGGGGCGTTTCGCAAATTCGGCAGCGATTTTCCCGGCCCGACCGGCATCGTATTTTCCACTGTGCGCGTGGAGCAGGTAGCGCAGCACGAGCGGGATTTCTTTCTCAATCGTGAATGCCTCGTTCAGACAAAATCCGGCTCCCATCCAGCCATCGGAACGGACGTGCCAATGCACGGGGTGCCGCGGATTTTCCGGATGATCGAAATAGGTGATCCCCTCGGTCACCGTCTTGCGATCCGCGCCTTCGCCGACCACGACCGGGCCGGAATAATCCATCCAGCGGGCTGGTTGTCCGAAAATGTTCTTTTCTCCAACAGCGCCTTCGCTGTTGGAAATTTTGCCCCCGCCGAAGTGATGGGACAACGTTTTTGAAACCCGAACGGCCAGGAAACCAAAATTGGTCTTGCCGAGTTCCACCGTTTCACGATTCGCGGGCGGCCGCATCGTGATTTGAAATTCGAGGGCGTGCTCGCCGTTATCCATCGGCCGGAGTGCCGCCACGATTTCCTGTTCCATCAACTCCGTGCCGTCTTTGCCAAACCAGCCGGTCAACGTGGCCAAAATCGCCTCGTCGTCGCCGTCCTCGTAGGCGAACCACATTTTCTGCCGGATCTGCGTGCCGTGGCCATCGCCCCAGAAATCCTTCCCGTTCACATCCTTGTGGGCGAACCAGACTGAGCGGTGGTGATCGTGATTCGATGCCCCCGGATGCCCCATGCGGGTCAGCGAAACGCCGGACGGACCATTGAACGGAAAGAAAAACGGCCGCGGGTATTCGAGCCCCCAATGCCACCGCGTTTTTTCGGCTCCGTCGATTTGAAGAGACGCCCGGTGTCCGGCCAGCGGGAGAATTTCGCAGCGATCCGGCTTGTAGGCGGCATCCTGGGCAGTCAGGGGGAGAGCGAAAAAGAAAGCAGTGAGCAAAAATCTCATGCCCGATTTCACGGGATGCAGGCGTATCCGGCAATCCCGTGATCGCCTATTTTTTTGGCTTCAAATACCCGACTCCGTAATCATCCGGCAGAGGCGTCACGAAATTCTCTTCCGCCCAGACATCCCACTTCGTGGACAACTTTTTGACCAGCCCCGGATTTTCCGCGGCCAGATTTTTCATCTCCGTCCGCAACTCGGAAAAATCGTACAGCTCCCACGGCTGATCCTTCTGCGCCACGAGCTTCCAGTTTCCTTCGCGAATCGCCCGGTGGCTTTCGTGTTCGAAAAAGAGGGTTCGGTTCGGCGCGGCTTCCGAGAAAAAGCTTTCGCCGGCGGGTGGCAACGTTTCGTCGTGCGTCGTCACCCCGGCGATCTGGGCGAAAGTCGGCAGCAAATCGATGATGTGTCGCGGGGTGCGATCGAATGTTCCAGCCGTTTCGGAATCAACCATTGAGGGCCAGTGAACGATGCAGGGCGAGTTGATGCCGCCCTCGTGATTGAAGTGCTTGTAGAGCCGCCACGGGGTATTTGCCGCGTTCGCCCAGCCGGAGCCGACGCTGTGAAACGTGCCCGGCCCGCCCATTTTATCGAGATCGTCGCCGGTAAACAAAATATTCTGGTTGCTCGATTTGATGTCGAATCCGTGCGGATCCCATTCCGCGCAGGCACCGTTATCCGAGGTGAAAATGATGAGCGTGTTTTCCCACTCGTCTTTCGTCTTCAAATCCGCCACGACCCGCCCGATCTGCTGATCCATCCGGTCAATCATTGCCGCGTAGATCGCCATTCGTCGCGCCAGGTCGATCCGGCGTTCCTCCGGCAGGCTGTCCCAGGCCGGATTTTTGCCTGATTCCGTTTCGCCGTAATTCCACCAGCCGGATCGTGGCGGTAGCACGGTTTCCGAGGCGACCAGCCCCTTCGATTTCATCCGCACCAGCCGCTCGTCGCGCAGCTTGTCCCAGCCGCCGTGATACCGATCCGCATATTTCGCGATTTCCTCTTTCGGCGCATGCAGCGGAAAATGCGGGGCGTGGTAGGCGAGATACAAAAACCACGGCTGATCCGGCGTCTCGCGAGCGAGTTTCAGAAAATCGAGGGCGTGATCTGTGACGGCATCCGTCGCGTAAAATTCGCCCTCCGGGTATTTGCGGGTCGGCGCGCCGTCCGGTTTGCGGATCAGGTGGTCGGCGTCAAAAAATCGCTTCGCGCTGACGAGTGTGCCGTAAAACTGTTCGAAGCCGTGCTTCGTCGGATCGTCCGTGCCGAGATGCCATTTTCCCGAAATGAAGGATCGGTAACCGGCCGGTTCCAGGACTTGCGCGATCGTTTTGGCGTCCTTGGAGACCGAGCCCGAATACCCTTTGCGGCCGATGTCCTGCGTCATGTGGCCAAGTCCGACCCGGTGTGGATATTGCCCCGTCAAAATCGATGCGCGGGAAGGGCAGCAGCGTCCCGTGTTGTAAAATTGCGTCATGCGGACTCCGTTTTCGGCGAGGGAATCCAGCACCGGCGTAGCGATTTCGCCGCCGAAACAACCGAGGTCCGAGTAACCGAGGTCGTCGCAAACAATCAGCAGGATGTTCGGTTTTTCTTTTGGGAAGTCCGGCTGCTTCAGAAACTGTACGGCATCCGCGATCGCCACTTTTCCGTCGGCCGTGCCGTCGTTGGAAATGATCACGGCTCCCGACTTCCCGACTTCAAACTCGAACACCCCGAGCGATCGGAACAGGCGCCCGTGAGTCGGCGTTTGCTGCTGATTGATCCGGATCGTGGTTTCCCCATTCGCATGGCGGATCGTGACTGGCGTGTTGGTGGCGCGGCGCACGTTGTAACAATGCGACACCCGCACTTCATAACGGCCCGCCTCGGGAAAATCTGGTTTCCAGGTCACGGATTTTTCGCCCTTGCCGGATTTCATGTCGTGCAGATATCCGATCCCTACGTAGGGCGGTGTGTGGGTCGAATATTGCCAATCGCCCTTCAATTCCGCCTCCGTTTCATCCAGGACGATTCCCGGCAGAAAAGCCGGATTTTCCACGATGAACGGCACATTTTCCGGTACATCGACTTCCCCGGGCGGATGTTGATTTGGTTTCGCCTCCGGGTGCGGCGTGATCGGGGCCGGGTTCCCGAGGGCAATCGCGGGGAGAAGGAAAACGAGGAAAAATCGGGGATTCATCGGCGCGATTGTAGCAAGCCGATTCCCGAAGAAACGGAAAAAAGCATTTCCCGATCGAACAGGGTATGTTCGCCAAACGAACCCTGTTGGTTCGTGCGGGCCGTGCTATTTTCCCGCGTGAAATGGAAACTCATCGTGGTCGGAAAACCGGCGCTGGCGTTCGCGAAATCGGGCGTGGAGGAATATTTGAAGCGACTGAGACGCTACGCGACGGTCGAAATTGAGACGATCCGCGAATCGGGGCCGGAGGAAAACGGGCGTCGACAGCTGCAACTTAGTGAGAGCTGTATTCGAATTGTTCTGGATGAGCGTGGGAAGGGGCTGACGACAGCAGATCTCGTCAAAAAGGTCGAAGAGTGGCAGATGGATGGCTCGGTGAAACGAGTCGCGATTTTGATCGGCGGAGCGGACGGGCACACGGAAGAAACGCGTGCGGCGGCTGATTTGCTGCTGAAACTGAGCGATTTCACGTTGCAACACGAACTGGCACTGGTGGCGCTGCTGGAACAGATTTACCGCGTGCATACTGTCCTGAAAAGCGAACCGTATCACCGATGATTCCCCTGCTGGAACTGCTCGCAATTCTGTCGACTGCTTCGTATGGGGTCCTGTTGGCACGACGTCAGCAGATGGATTTCATCGGCGTGTTTTCGATTGCGTTGATCGTGGCATTCGGCGGAGGCACCCTGAGGGATCTTTTGCTCGATCGGCACCCGATTTTCTGGGTCGGGCAATGGCATTACCCGGTCATCGTTTTCGCCGTCGCGATCGTGACATCGCTGTTTCGAAAAATTCCCGCCAAGGTCGAGAAATACCTGCACGTACCGGATGCCCTCGGGCTTGGTTTTTACTCGATCCTGGGTGCCGGATTCGCTCTGGAGGAAGGGACGTCGTGGTTCGTTGCGGCGCTGCTTGGAGTGGTGACCGGGATTTTTGGCGGAATTTTTGGAGACGTGATCTGCAACCGCATCCCTAGCGTGTTCCGGCCGGCAACGCGGTTGTACGCGACCTGTTCTTTCGTTGGCTGCTGGGTGTTCCTGCTGCTGCGGAAAGTCGAGCCGCTGCCGGAATCGGTCGCCCTTTGGTCCGGCGTCGTGGTGATCGTGGCGCTGAGATTGCTGGCCCTGAAACGGGACTGGCGACTTCCCGGCCATGAGCCTCCAGTGGAGTGAAGATTACCCCGTCCAGCCGGAGCGGAGCAGATTCATATACCAGTTCCAAATCGCATCGCCGCTGAAAATCCACACGAAGGCTCCGAGCGCGAGATACGGACCGAAGGGGAGGGGACGCGACCACTTTTCGCCGCCGACCCATTTTTGCAGAAGCCCGATAATTGCGCCGCCAATCGACGCGGCGAACACGGTGAAAATGACCGCTTCCCAGCCGAGAAACGCACCGATCATGGCGATGAATTTCACATCTCCAAAACCCATCGCTTCGCGGGGGACCACGGCGCTGGTGCATTGACCGGAGACGTTTTTCACGTCCTCAAGCTTCAGCCGTTCGCTGTTCACTTCAATCCAGTCCTCAAACACCTCGAAAGTTTCCACTTTGCGCGCTTCGTCGTTGATTTTCAATTCGGTCAATTCGACCTGCAGCTTGTCGCCTTTCCGGTAAAAAACCTCCATCCAGTCATATTCGTCCTCACCGATCCGGATCTTGGGATTGTCCTCGGGATCAGGCTGGGAGATCGAAAAATCCATCGGCTCTTCCGATTCGTGGCGGATCCGGCCGAACATCAGTTTTCCCGCCCGGACAATCAGCCACAGCAGCACGAATCCACCGGCGGCACCGAGCGCGCCCATCGCGAGGCCTTCGAAATGCGAGGTTTTGTCGTGGAGTTTTGGAAATGCCACGCTGGCGATCAGGCCGGCCACGACTCCGCCGAGCGTGATGGAATCCGGAATGATGAAATGATCGAAATCGATGTAGGTCGCCG
>JABDJT010000227.1 GCA_013003335.1 Verrucomicrobiales bacterium
TGCGAAGTGAGTCGGCTGGGATTTTCTGCTTCGTTTCCGACACGAATCCGCGCAGGTGAACCGAATGTCGGCGAAATTTCAGCCCACCATTCATTGTAGAATTTCTTGAGCCGCTTGGCGACTTCGGGGTGCTGATCGATGATGTTGTTTTGCTGCTTCGGATCCGCTTTGATGTCGTAAAGCTCATGCTTCGGCTTGCCGCCGGGCTTTTTCGCGCCGTCGGAAACGAGACGCCACTGATTCGTCATCACCGCGGATTTTCTCCATTTGATCGGATCGACCACACGCTGAGAGTCGGTCACGAGAATACGATCAGGCCAGTCGGCATCGACCATGTCGTCGAGCAACGGGCGAATGGATACGCCGTCGAACTTCACGCCTTCAGGAGCGGGAACGTCGCAGAGATCGATCAGAGTCGGGACGACGTCGACGTGAGCGGTGATTTCCTCGACCATGCGGCCACCTGTCATTTTACCTTGCGGCCAGTGAATGAAAAACGGGACGCGATGGCCGCCGTCGTACTCGCTGCCTTTCGCGCCTCGCATGCCGCCGTCGTAGGTGGAGCGACCGCCGGCGGTTCCATTGTCCGTGGTGAAAATGAAAATCGTGTTTTCCGCGAGGCCTTTTTCGTCGAGCCACTTGCGCATTTCACCGACGTTATGATCGATGTTGGCGACCATTCCAAAAAAGTGGGCCGTTCCGAGCGGCAGGCCCATTTCGACGTAGGGCTTGGCGAATTCAGGCGGCGCGTGGTTCGGGCTGTGCGGTGCGTTCGTAGAAATGTAGGCGAAAAACGGCTTTTTCTCAGCGACGCTGGCTTCGATGAATTTTTTCGCGTAGTTGAAATAGACGTCGGTGCAGTAGCCCTCGGTTTTTTCGGGAACTTTGTTGTGGAAATAGGTGTCGTCGAAATAGGCGTTGTCCCAGTAATCCGGCGTTTGCCCGACACCGCCGCCGCCATGGCGCAGGACTTCGGTGAACCCGCGATCTTCAGGGCGGAACGGGTAGTTATCTCCCATGTGCCATTTCCCGAACATGCCGGTCTCGTAGCCGCCGTCTTTGAAAATCTGGCCGATCGTCACTTCATTTTCACGGATCATGGATCGGCCCATGATCGTGTGCCAGACACCGGTTCGATCCGTCCAGTGGCCGGTGACGAGCGCGGCGCGGGTCGGGGAGCAGGTCGGCGCAACATGGTAGTCATCAAGCCGCACGGAATCTTTCGCCAGAGCGTCGAGATTTGGAGTTTTCACGACGGGATTTCCGTGGATGGAAAGATCGCCGTAGCCCTGATCGTCGGTGATGACGAGAACGATATTGGGCTTGTCGGCAGAAAATCCAGCTGTCAAAGCGATCAGAAATGCGGCAAAAAAGAGAAAAAATCGATTCATGGTGTCGCTGAGTTTGGGACAGAAACAGCAGGGAAAACAGCCCTTTTTCGCCGCTCAAATGTGCGAATCGGGATTCGGCTTGACGGATTTGGCATAGAAAAGGTAGTCTTTACTTTGTAAACGGGGCACTCCCTTCTTTTATTTATAATTATCATAAAACCCCTTCAGGAAATGAATAAGAAAAACCCGGCGAGGTTCGGATCTATCAGAAACGCGTTTACGCTTATGGAGATGCTGATCGTTGTCACGATCATTGCAATCCTGGTAGCGCTCCTGTCGCCCATCCTCGGAAATATCAAAGTCAGCGCTGATGCGGCCAACGCGATCTTCAATTTAAAATCGATCACCAACGCCACGATTACCTGGGCGGGTGACAACGGCGACAAGCTGCCGTCTCCTGAATACCCGGGCGGAGACGTGCGGGACGAGGAAAATTTTCCCAAATACTGGGATTTCAAGGGCACTGGTCGATGGCTCGACGGTGTGGTCTTTGCTGCCGTCTACATTGAAAAAGATATCACCAACCTCGACGACCCGGATGCGGAAGCCAAGCGAGTTGCCCAGGAAGAGGCCGCCGCGAACTCCCTCGCAACCGACGCAAACAGCGCTGCGTCAGCCGGCGGACACCTTGTTGGCACCTTTTTCGAGAGCAGGCGTTCCGTGAAAGTCAGTCGCGGCCAGGAAGACAACTGGTATCGGCACAGCTACGCAATGAACGCGAATTTGAAATACGATGAGATCAATAAGCACAACGGCTCCTCCGATCCCTGGCTGACCGAGAAATCGCGCGCCAAGCTCGTTCACGCGCCGTCCGCCATGCTCTACATCGACTGCTCGGACTCCAATATCATCATGGCTGATGACCTCCAATTGATCGAAGAGACGATGGATGAGCGGTGGCGCGGAAAGTTTGCCATCGCCGCTTTCCTGGACGGTCATGTTACAAAGCTGCCCAAACGAGACCTGCCCCGCGGAAATGCGGATACAGAAGTTCAGGCCAGCCGATTCTGGCGCGGAGTGGATCCGGACAATTACTAATCGATCCGACCACCTCCACGAATTTCAAGCGACTGCGGCCTGCCAACAAACGGCAGGTCGTTTTTTCGGGTGCTGAGACTCGAGGTTCACTAATTCCTGAGTCGCAATCGTTCAAATTTGCGATGTTTTAAAATAAATATTGATAAATTATTAATTTATGCGAATATTCAGGGTGTCTTGGCGGCTATTTTTAAAAACAATAGACCTCCTCATCCATGAAAATTACGCGCTTCTTATTTGGATGCCTGTTTCTGGCCGGCCTTGTCCTGTTTCCGGGCAAATCAGCTTACGCCTCCCCTGAATCAAGCACTTCCATCTCAGCAAAAATGACCTTCCAGACCCTTGCCCGGGCCCGGGGCCGCCAGGTGATGTCCACCGTTGTCGGGATTGTCGGTTTCAACGGGAAAGACCAGCCCCAGCAGTGGATGGTCCTTGCAGCGGACCCGAAAGTTCCCAACCTCCTGCATGAATTTGCTCTCCGCGATGGCCAAATCGTCGCTGAACGGCATTTTTCGAGACAGCCCGATGATGATTTGCCGTCGATTCCCCTGCCCTTCCACCGTGTCATTGTCGACTCCAACCGCGCCTTCGCCATCGCCGAAGCGGCCGCACGGAAAACCGGAATCGGCTTCGACGTGATCCACTACCAACTTCGCTGCCGGGATCTGCGAAACGAACCGGTGTGGATGCTGAACCTGGTCGATCAGTTCGAGAACACCGTCGGCGTCATGTATTTATCTGCCGTAACAGGCGAAACCCTGCGTGCAGTTTGGCATCGCCCGGGAACCTTGGAGTACACCCAGGCCAATCAGAATCCGAATATTCTCAACAGGATCGGTCGAGGCCTTTCGAGCGCCGGAAAATCCATCGGTGACACGACCAAAACTATTGCTCAAAAGGCGACGAACAAGCCGTCCCGCCAGCAAGTTCAGCGATACCAGCAGCAGCGGACTCAAAGTCCAACGCAGTATAAACCAAATATCGTCCGCAACTCACCGGCCTCCAGTCAGCCGCGGCCACGTCCGTTTACGCCCTTGCGATAACGCCGATCCAACAGGGTCTGTTTACCGACCCAACCCTGTTGACTCGATTTTGACCGGAACGGCCTCGCCCATTTCCGCCCACGGAATCCAGCCGCTCTTCAAACCAAACAGCAGGAACGCGACGACAAAACCCGCGATTATTGTCGAATAAAAGACAATCGCGGCGGCAAACCGGCTGTCGGCTTTGAATTCATGCGCGATCAGCGCGGTATTCACTGCGGTTGGTGAAGCGGCTCCGATGATCAAAATCGCGGCAATTTCGCCGGAAAAGCCGAACAGTTTTGTCAGCCCGATTGCCAGAGCAGGTCCCCCCAGCAAACGCAGTCCCAACGCCCACGCAACCCGGCCGGCAATTGAGGGCGGTTTCGTCTTGGAGAGTTGTACCCCAAGGGTCAAGAGAGCGAACGCAACGAGCCCGGCCGCAATGGAATTCAGTGGCCCCCAAATGACAGCGACGTTTTCGACGGGAATCTCAAAATGCCGAACAAGTAATCCTGCTGTGATCGCATAGATCGACGGCTGTCGCAACATGGGGAGGAATTTCCGCCACGCCGGGCCTTCCGTTTCCAGGTGGGAATTGGCCAGGAGCAGCCCAATCGAAAACGTGGTCACGTTCATTGTCGCCAGGACGAACACCTGCACGACCGGCCCGAGGTCGGTGAATGCCAGTGTCATGAGCGGAATTCCCCAGTTTCCTGAATTGTAAAACATTGTCGAAAGCTGCATGGCAGTTCGTTCGGAAAAACCGTCTCCGCGCAGTCTACAGATCACCCAACTTCCCGCACCCATGGCGAGAATGATGCAGAGCGTAAAGACAACCACCAACACAGCCTCCCCGCCCGCTAGGTCCGATTCCGCCAGTTTCACAAAAATAAAAACGGGAACGAACAGGTAAATATTCAGCTTTACGAGCGCGTCGAGATTCAGATTGAACCTGCGATCCATAATCCAACCAATTGCCATGATCAGCAGGATCGGCAGGCAGACATCGCGGAAGATTTCAGCAAAAAGCAGCATTGCGTCGTCCGACTATCGCGAATCCCGCAGGACGGTCACGAAAATTCCGGCCAGCCCCTCACCCGATTGGGCCAGAAACACGTCACTTGAGCGAAGTGCCGGTCCGATTACAGTTTTTTACCATGGACGAATCCATCACTAAACGCCGGTTTTTGCGCGGACTCGGAGCGACGATTGCCCTGCCGATGCTTGAATGTTCTCCCGCCTTTGCGAAAGGCGGCAGCGCAGCAACGCCCACGCGAATGGCCTTTGTTTACCTTCCGAACGGCGTAATCGTTCCAAAATGGGCGCCAAAGGGCGATGGTACGAACTGGCAGCTTTCCGATACACTTTCCCCGTTGAAAAACGTAAAGAGTGACTTGCAGGTGATTTCCGGTCTCGCCCATGACAAAGCCAACGCGAACGGCGACGGCGGCGGCGATCACGCCCGCGCAACCGCTACATTTCTGACCGGTCGCCAGGCCCGCAAGACAGCCGGTGCCGATATCAAGCTGGGCGTTTCCGTCGATCAAATCGCAGCGGAAAAACTGTCCGGTCAGACCAAACTCGATTCGCTGGAACTCGGCTGCGACCCGGCCCGGAAAGCCGGTCGGTGCGATTCAGGGTATAGCTGCGCCTACCAGTTTAACTTTGCCTGGAAAGATGAAAACCTGCCACTTCCGCCAGAAATTGATCCGAGAATTGTATTCGAAAAAATGTTCGGCGGCGGGATTTCCAACGAGGATCCAGGGGCAAAAGCGAAGCGCCTCAGCCACGAGCAATCGATTCTCGACTACGTGATGGATGACGCGAAATCGCTTCAGCGGAAACTTGGTTACACCGACAGCCAGAAAATTGAGGAATACCTCACCGGCGTCCGCGAAATGGAGAAAAAAATCGAGAACGCCGAAAAGTTCCGCGATTCCATGCCGGACGTGAAAGTTCCACGCGGAATTCCCGCCAACTATCGCGACCACATCCGGATCATGTACGACATGCTGCTGCTGGCCTTCCAAAGCGACACCACCCGGATTTCCACCTTCCTCGTCGCGCACGATGGCTCAAATCGCAGCTTCCGCGATATCGGTGTCCCGGAAGGTCATCACCACCTTTCCCACCACCGCAACGATCAGGCCAAAATCGATAAACTAGCGAAAATCGACAAATTCTACGTCGAGCAATTCGCCTATTTTCTCGAAAAAATGAAGGCTACGAAAGATCCGGCCGGCACGAATCTGCTCGATTCTTCGATGATCGTTTTCGGCGGCGGACACAGCGATGCGAACCGCCACGATCACGACAATCTGCCGATCGTACTGGCTGGTCGCGGAAACGGAACTCTCCAACCCGGCCGCCACATCAGAACCGGTCACGCTCCGATGACGAATTTGTACCTGACGTTGCTCGACAAGCTTGGCGTTCACGAAGACCGGCTCGGTGACAGCACCGGTCGCTTCGACAAGGTATAAATCGATCCAACAGGGTCGATTCGCAGAACCAACCCTGTTGATTCAATTTTCGTACTTTTTCGGTTTCCCAACCGCTGGTCTTGGCGGCGCTTCGGGAGGCTCGACACCTTCAGCGCGCATGACGGTTTCGACGGCCTCGATCGTCGCCGGAGCCGGTTTGAAATTTCCCGGGCGGAATCCCTGAGCCAGTAGAAGCGGGGTGCGTCCGCGCTTGTTTTTCCGATTCCAGATTTTGATGTCGGCCCCGTTTTCGGCGAGAAAAGCGACCATTTTGGGAAGAGATTTGTAGGCGGCACCGTGCATCGCGGTTTCGCCGTTCTTGTCGACGGCATTGATGTCAGCCCCCTGTCCGAGAAGCCAGGCGACCGTTTCGAGGCATTCCTCCTCCGTTCCGGCTTCTTCAGTCGGGGCATGCGTTCCCTGGCCGGCGGCGGCCATCAGCGGCGTGGTGCCGTCTTCGTTGGTAATTCTTAGATCCGCGCCGTTTTCGGCAAGCAGTTTCAAAAACGCGAGATCGGCGGTTTTCGCGGCCAGCAAAGAAGGAGTCGCGCCTTTCGTGCCGAGTTTGTGTCCTCCTGAGCTACCGCGTTTCAGCTTCGAGTTTGGGTCGGCTCTGAATTTCGTGAGAAGAAGTTCCGCAAATTCCAGACTGGTCAACTTCCCCGAACCAGTCGGGGGCGGCATACCGCCAAAATCGTCCCCGCGGTTGGGTTTGCGAACTTTGGATAGCAAGTGGAGCGGAGCGAGTCCGGAACGCTGATCGTTCGGATCAGCTCCAGCCTTGAGCAAAACGGTGGCGAGTTCAAAATGCCCGTTCTCGACCGCAAAGCGGAGGGCTGAAGTGCCCTTTGGCGGTCGCCGGCCGCCACCGCCGGACTGAGTCACGGAGTTCACATCGACGCCGGAATCGAGCAGGATTTTAACCACTTCGATCTTTCCCTCGCGGGCCGCAAATAGCAGCGGAGTGAGTCCGGATTTCAGGGGTTTTTGCGGATCAGCTCCAGCCCCGATGAGAATCTTCACGACGTCCGCGTGGCCCTCCGCCGCGGCCCACATCAGCGAGGTCTGACCTTTGTCGTTGGTGGCATCGATCCGAGCTTCCCGGTCGAGCAGCAGTTTGACGAGATCCGGTTTTCCAGTCCGGGCGGCGATCATTAGCGGGGTTTCAGCGCCTCGATTCTCGCGGTTCGGATCCGCCCCTGCTTCGATCAAAAGCCCTGCGGTGACGGCATTCCCGTTTGTGCAGGCCAGGGAAAGCGGCGTCGCATCAAACCTGTTTCTCGCGTCCGGTTTTCCACCGGCTTCGAGGAGAGTTTTGACTACTTGTTCCCGATCGTGATACGCCGCCCAATGCAGCGCGGTCGTTCCGTCGGGTTGCGCGGCGTTCGGGTCCGCTTTTTCTGTGAGCGCTTTCTCGACTGCCCGCCAGTTCTGGGCTTCGGCGAGGTCGGACAGGTCGTCTGCGTAGAACGACCACGGGAATGATAGAAGAAACGCGAAAACCGGATTCCGAAACGCCCTCATTTTTCTCACAAAGCCACCATCCCGTCGCTGTCGGCGAATTTTTCGAGGCGGACGCCAGCTTTATCGAGCAGGGTCAGGTGCAGGTTCGCGAGCGGCTCGGGTTGCTTATAGCGCACGTGGCGGTTCCCTTTCACGCCCACCGAATTTCCGCCCGCCACTAGAATCGGAAGGTTGGTGTGATCATGCACGTTCGGGTTGCCCATTCCGCTGCCGTAAAGAATCAGCGAATGATCGAGTAGAGTGCCGGTTCCTTCCTCCGTCGCAGCGAGTTTTTCCAAAAATTCGGCAAAGAGCGAGACGTGGAAGGCATTGATTTTCGACATCTTCTCAATTTTTTCCGAATCATTCCCATGGTGGGAAAGTGGGTGATGCGGGTCCGGCACGCCGATTTCGGGATAGGTGCGGTTGCTGGTTTCGCGGGCGAGCTGGTATGTCATAACTCGGGTCACGTCCCCCTGCATCGCAAGAATTTGCAGGTCAAACATCAGACGCGCGTGATCGGCGTAGGCTGCCGGAACGCCGACGGGACGATCCAGATCCGGAGTTGGATTCTCCGCCACACCCGTTTCAGCTTTTTGGATTCGACGTTCCACCTCACGGACGGAATCGAGGTAACCATCCACCCGGGCACGATCGGCGGGGCCGAGTTCGCGCTTCAGGCGCGCCATATCCTCTTTCACGAAATCGAGCAGGCTGGCCCGTTTACGAAGCGCGGCCTGCCGGTCAGCTTTGCTACCTCCGTCGCCGAAAAGCTTTTCAAAAACGAGTCGAGGATGCGCCTCAGCGGGAAGCGGGGTGGTCGGTGAGGACCACGAAAGATTATTTTGATACACACAGGCGTAACCGTTGTCGCACTGACCGACGGTTTGCATGAGATCCATCGCCAGTTCCAGCGATGGCAATTGCGTTTCACCGCCGATTTCTTTCGCGGCGATCTGATCGACCGTCGTGCCGAGATAGTAATCCGTGCTCTCGGTGTGCTTCGCTTTTGCCGCGCTGAGAAAGGCCGAATTGGACGTGGCGTGTGTGCCGGGATAGGCATTTTTCAGCTCAAAATTCGTGAAGGCGTTGACCTGTTGCTTCACCGGCTCAAGGGATTTCAAAATCGGTGAGAGTTGATCCAGCGTGTCCCTGCTTTCCGGTGTCCAGCGACTGAGATCGGCACCCATCGGCATGAAAACGAAGCCAAGACGCTTCACCGGATTGGCGGACGTTGCCGAAAGAGCCGTGCCGGCGGGGACCATCGCGTCCAACAGGGGAAGGGCAACGGCTC
>JABDJT010000252.1 GCA_013003335.1 Verrucomicrobiales bacterium
AGCGTGCCCGGAGGTGATCCCTCCACAACGACCTACACGGGAGAGCGTACTGGCCTCGATGCCTTCTTCGCTGGTGGTACCCGGTATGCGGCACGGGGAAGCACCGAGGTCGTGGTCCGCCGCAACACTGCCACGGAAGTGTTTTCCACGGACAACGCGAATCAGGTCATGGCCTGGAATTACCGGATTTCGAAAGACACGGGCAACCCTCCCAACGTGGAGGTTTACGGGGAATACCTGAATACCTTCGAGTCCCTTCTCACCTCCAACAACATTGACACTGGCGTCGAAAACATGTTCATGAACCTGAATGTGGACGGTTATTCGCTGAACGTCGAGCGAGTGGATTTCATTTTCGATATTCCGCTGCTCGTCGAGGGCGATGAAGTGTTCGCGATGTTCGACCGGGGAGGCGGGGGAGGTGGATCGAACCATGGATTCGGCATCGCCGCCATCACCGGGATCAACCTGCTGGATCCCACCGCATACAGCAATCCGCTTTTCGTGGCCGACAGCGAGTATAATGGAGCTTCGGCGCTGCGTCCGTCCACCGAATACGACATCTACCGGTACAATGTGTCGGGAGGTCCCGATCTGGATTTTCGAAACGATCAGCCCGACCAGCATCTTGTGGGGCTGTCCGTGGCCGCCACCGATCTGGTTTCGGCGGGGACGACCGTTTATGGATATTCGGTTTTCGCTCAGGATACTTCGGCCACCCTCGGATCCCACTTGCTGGACTGGACCAACGCGGGGCGATTTCCGACGACGACGGATGGAACGGGTGACTTGGACATGGCGGCCTATTCCGCGGCCTACTTTGAGGTGGAGCCCATTCCGGAGCCGTCCTCGATGCTTCTTCTCCTGATTGGTTTCGCCCTTCTCGGTCTGATCCGCCGTACCCGGGAACCGATCAGAAACTGAGCGAACCGGCATCGGGACGTTGGCCTGTCCATCACGGTGAGATTGGAATTTACTCGTCCTCCAGTCCGTTGAAGGTCTCCGGAATCTCCTCACCTTTCCGCGCACGAAACTGGTAGCCGTTTGGATAGATTGCCCACTCGCTCCTACCCCGTGGGAAGACAATTTTTTCGGGGCCGACGCCGGTTTTCCGGACGAATCGATTCGGGCGGCCAGCTTTGGTTTCCCAGAGGTAGATGCCGAAAAACAGAACGGCAACGGCAAGAGTGAATGCAGGCTTCAGATCGGGGCGTTTGATACGGGCTCCGATCCAACCTCCGGAGGCGGAAATCCCGAGCGCGATGAACGTGATGAACCACAGCAGAGAGTAGATCCAATACCAAAAATAGGCATACAAATGAGTGACAAAGTGGTGGTGCACAAAGTCCAGCACCGGGGCGAGAACACCCGCGACAGCCAGCCAGCGGACGATGCCCCCCATTTTCCAGACGGCCAGAAAACCGACAACTGCGAGCGTCGGGATGATCAGGAAAATCAGGATGGCATGAAGCGGTTCATTTGGGAAAAACGTGGCGGTATGCCAACGCCACACGGCCCCGAAATTTTTCCACCAGCTGTCGTAAATCGACAGGCCTTCGGATTCCACGTGATTGTGAATTTCCTCCGACAACCAGATACCCGTGGTGTGCTGGTGGTACGTGGTGATAAGCCAGCGCGGATGGAGCGGAATGTGTTCGTATTTCCCACCAAGATGAGCCGCAATTTGCGGCAAAGATGGCGCGACCAGTTGGGTGTAGATCGTGCCGACAACCAGGCAGGAAATGAGGAACCGGGTGAGGCGGGCTCCGGCTCCGGATTCGCGGTTTTTGAAGCACTGCCATGCCAGAAAAACGATTAATGCGAGTCCGGTCGGCGCGACAAAATAGATGGCCCCGGCGAACGCGTAGAGCATGCCCATCAGGCCAATCGCAAGCACGAACCAGTAGCGCCAACGGCCCCGGCGGACTGCCAGCAGTCCGCAGACAGCAATCAACCCCGCACAGAAAAGGACGATCCCGTATCCCCTCGCCTGCACCGAATACTCAAGATGCAGCGGATGAATCGCGGCCAGCACCGAGGCCAACAGGGCGGAAATCGGACGTCTCAAAAGAGTGAGAAAAAGCCATAAGAGGAAAATCGAAGCGACGCCGAAAATCAGCGACGGCATTCGAAACGCGATTTTGCTGAACTGATCCTCCGGCGCGCCGGTCAGCTCACGCCAGATCTCGAGGCTGGCCTTCGACAGCACACTAAAGGCGATCGGGTTGTTGGCGAGCCGGTTTTCGAAAAAGGCATCGGGCCATTCGACTTCGAAAAATTCGAGGGTTCGTTTGTGCAACTCGATGTAGTGAAAGCCAAAGATATTCCGGCGAAGGTTATCCTGTTCATCCCGCAAAACCATCCGGTCCATCATCGGGGCGCGGAGCGCAGTCGCAAAAATCAGCACCGCCAGAATCCCAATCCAGCCACGCCTGCCGACGCGGATTCGCGGTCCGGTCGGAACGGCTTCCCTGCCCCCGGCGAGCCGAAACCACCACTTCCGGGTCGCGATTAATAGTGCGGCAACCGCCAGCGAGAAAATCCCGGCCCGGAATCCGCCAATCGCGATGAAATCCGCCGTGGTCGACGGTTCGCCCTCGATTTCCCACGGTTTCCGCATCTCGCGAAGTGCGTTTGCTCCAATCAGCCAGGCAACCCACAGGCCCACGGTGATCAGCAACGAACGATTCGTTTGAATCCAGGTCAGGATCTTTTGAAAGGTGACCGACATGCAAATTTCAATTACGAGCAAAATTTTCCGAACCAAAGGGTCTGTTCGATGAACCAACCTTATTGGTTTGTTTTTTTCAGTTTGTAAAGATGGTGGGAAAACTGGCTCTGCTCCAGTCCGTAAAAGGTTTTGAGAAATTCAAATTTGCCCGAATTTTCGATGAAATCGACAACTTCGCCGTTGTGCTGCTCTGCCAGGGTCCGGTAGCCGAACTCAACAAACAGTGGACGGTTTTCGGATTCGGCGCGTGCGATCGCATTTTCCAAATCAGGGAGCGTCGGAGTGTGAATGATGAACGGATCGTAGACGATGTCCGACCAGAATGCGGCCAGGATTGGGGTCGAATCGTCGATCTCATACGGATACACATCCCCCCGCACGTGTTCCATCAATGGGCGAAGCGGCTCTTTGGTTTGATGGAGGTAGGCAATCGCCGGAAAGGCAAACGACAGCAGATAAAATCCGAGCAGAACCCAGCCTGTAATGCGGAGATTCGAGGTTTTGCGAAGCAGGAATTCAATTCCTGCGGCCATCAGAAAAATGACGCCGGGCAGCGCATAAATCACATACCAGTGATGCAGCACCGACGTCGAAAGATTGCTCGCCGTGACCGCGATGAGGAGAGCTAAAACGGTGACAGATGCGGCGAATGCCCCTCCCTGATTGAGCTTCGGTCGGAAGAGTTTTACCAATCCAAAAACGACACCGGCGAAGCCAACAAAAAATCCAAGCCAGCCAACAACAACCCCGAGTCTGTCCCAGGACGGTGCCCACGGGTTTTCGGGAATCTCACCCACCACCGGCATCCCTGAAACCAAATACGATGTGAATTTCGCGATTTCAGAGAGACTGGTCGTTCCCTGGAGAGTGGTGGACGAAGCGGTGGCCATCCAAATTTGCGGAATCGCCGGAGCAGCCAGGTGGAGAAACGCGACTGCAGCAATTAGATTCGTCACCAGCCAGCGCGGGAACGCCGATCGATGACGCGCCAGAATCCAGCCCAGCGCAATCAGGTTCGCAGCGATCAGAAAATACAGACTCGCAATGTAGGAAGATAGGCAAAAAACCTCGGCGAAAATCAACAACCCCCACCATCGCCAGCGTTTTTCGCGGATCCCGAAATAGAGGAGCAACAGGATTGCGATCGCGAAAAGCAACACAAGCCCGTAGGCTCGCGCCTCGGTGGAATAACGGATGTGCCACGGGTGAAGGCACGCCAGCAACGCAGCCAGGATGGCTCCCCGGTGCCCGAGAAACAGAAGCCCGGCCAATGCAATTCCGAAAATCGAGAGAAGCCCACCGACCAGCGGCGGGATCCGAAGGGCGGCTTCGTTGACCTCACCGTCAGCAGCCCCGGTCGACTTCTGCCAGGAATCGTGGCAAAGCCGGGCCAGAATTGAGTATAACTCGCCGTTATTCGCAAAGTGATCCCCCCAAACAGTCTGCTGCCAGGTGTGTTTTCTGAAAACCGGCTCACCCGTTTCTTTATCCGGCTTGAACTGCCCGTGAATGTAGCGCGTGAAATTAAAACTCTCGTCATTGTAGAGACTGAGATCCATCCGCGGAAGCCGGATACAGAGCGCCACCACGGCAATGACCGTGACCCAAAGCAGGGTTCTCCGGAACGATGGGGGCGCTGACGTCTCAATCTGCGATGAAACGGGCCGGCACCACCAGGGAATCGTCAATATCAGCAGGCCCACAACCACCGCTCCGACGGCCGCCCCATACCAGAGTCCGGAGGATATAAATTCGCGGAACCGAATCGTCTGGTAAATCGTTTTCCGACGATCGAACTCGTCCTCGAAGGTGGTTCCTTCCGTTTCAAATTGCTCCAGCGCCAATCCGATCCGGCGCTCGACGGCATCGCGACCTTTGTCGCCGATCGATTCCATTTGCCAGAACTGAAAACCGAGAATTCCAGCCAGCACTGCTGTCCAGATGATGGCAGTGCGATCGAGCTGTCTGAAAATCTGGCGCAGAAAACGCATCCCGAAAGGCTCCGAGTGTAACGGCGCCGCCTTGTGGCGCAACGAATTTCAGGGTTCACAAGTCGCCCCGAATTACATCGAGGAAGGGAGCGCGCGGCTCCTGTCATCCGCCGGCGAGCACTGGATTAAAACCTGCCTCCGTAAGGATCCGCATCATGGTCTCCCGGTTGTCTCCTTGAATCTCGATGCATCCGTCCTTGACCGTGCCGCCGACACCACAGGCTTTTTGAATTCGCCTGGCCAGTTCCTTCTTTTCCGGCAGCCCAATCCCCTTGAACCCGCTGGCTACGGTCACCGCACTGCCACCACGGTGAGCCGTTTGACGGGTGATATCGATTCGACCCCGGGTGGTGTTCTTGTTGCGGTCCCGGCGCGAAAGTTTCACGGGACTGCTCGGCGGTTTGGCTGTCTCCTCTTCCGTTTCCGGGCCGGTCTCCGCTTCTTCCGGTTGGCTGTTCAGCCCCAGAAGTTCGGCAACTTCATCAAAAGGGTTCTCAGAAAGCCCCTCTTCCTGAACCGCTTTTTTGCGTCGCTTCTTTCGACTCATCGAGTGAATTCAATCACGATTCCCGGGAAGGTCACGTATTTTCGATCTGCGTGATTCGCGAGGATTGAACCGTCACTCCCACCACTTCCACTCCTCCATCCGTTCCATCGCAAACTGCCTCGCATTTTCAGGGCCGTAGAGGGTTGCAGGCGGCCCGTTTTTTCCGGGAATTCGAATCACGCAAACCACGCGCCCGTTGGAGGCAGCCTCGAGAAAGTCTTCGTAACTCGGGCCTTTCGCGATGAACAGGTTCCGGCAGTGATCAAGTTGCGGGGACCACTTTTCCAGATCGCCGTGCGCATCGACATCGGCAGTCGGGGTCAACCGGTCAACGTAGCGCTCCCGCCACGGGAACACCCGGACAAAGTCCCGCGGCGCCCAGTTGAACCCGGTGAGAATGGCATGATACCCGGGCCCGCCCGAAAGTCCTGCATCGTAGGTGCGGAAAGCATGCTCCATTTCAAAATCCTGCTCCGGATACACTCGTGAGCCGATCTGCTGAAGCGGGGAGATCACCCGCTCCTGGTAAGTCGGCCAGTCGAGGCCGTGTGCGCCAGCAGTGTTGGCGGTCTTCCAAATGGCCCGCTCGGCAGGGGTCCATGCCGGGTTGAGGACCGGGTTGGCGACATGATGAAGCAAGGCGCCTCCGGAAATCCGGGCCCGATGGGAATACGCTTCGGGGCAGAGCACCACCTCCATGGGAAGATTTTTTGCCCGAATGGCGTCACGCAGCGATGCCGCGATCGCAAAATCATCCGACTTGAGTGCCAGCAGATTGAACCCGCGTTGGTGCAGTCCCACCAGATCACCCTCTTCAATGACAGGAATTTTGAAGAGTGCCTGAAAAATCTGAAACTGATCTTCCGGGATGGGTTTTGTCCGAGCCGGTGCGCGCTCTTTTCGAATAATCGCCTGTTCCGGATGCCCGCCTGTCAGCGTGGCCAGTGCATCCACCGCACGGAAAGTCGAGTAAAGACGCGACCGCCAACCCGGCTGATCCCCGAATCCGCCATCGGCGTTCTGCAGGGAATTTATCCATTCGATGCAGGCCGCTTCGTTAGACGGTTTGGCGCCCAGAAAATCGAGCACGCGAACAGCGGCCCGGGTGTAAGAAACATCGGCGAAATTGCCGGAGTGATTCTGATCCGGATGCCATCGAAACCCTCCCGAGTCCGATTGGCAGTCCCGAACAAACTGCACGCAGCTTTCCGGATCGGGCATCTCGCCGCCCAGAATCCGAAGAATGGAGACAGCTTGAAAGGTATGAGCGACGTGAGCTTCATCGTCCGCCGGAAGCCGATTTTCCTCCCGCACATCCACAAACCCGCCTCCGGGTGCCTGCCTCTTTCGAACCCATTCGATTAATTCATCCGAATTCGCCGCTTCGCGCCCGGAGGCTTTCAGACCGGTCAGCAGATAGTGGAGCGACGACAGATTGTAGAAACCCATTTCATCGGCTGCGACATCCCGCGGATCCGGATCGGGTCCGCCGCCGGCTTTGAAAAATGTGTCCCCGCCAATGCCGAACGGACTTCCATAATAGCGAACTTCATACCCTTGGTGCACCAGGCGAATCCGCCGGTTCTTCGCCATGATCGGTTCTCCCAGCAGTTGCCGGATTCGATGCTGATGAAAAAACTGCCAGTGCCCGTAACCGACATGACCAGTTGGAAAGCCCAGTCCGTGTTCAAGAATCGCCTGCGGCCGGTCGATCGTGGCTCCTAAAAGTCGCAGGGTGGCCACGGCCGGGAAGTTCCACGCCGCATCGGTGTAATCCTGGTCGATCGGCCCGAATGCACCGTTCGGCTTTCGACAGTTCAGGACATAGGTCCGCGCGGAAGCACCGTCCACGATGACAGCCTCTTCGACCTGGCCGCGGGCGGTCGTCAGGCAGGCAGAAAGTAAAAGTCCTGCAATGAATCGTTTCAATTAGAGCTTTGGTTTGGGCGGTCAGATTCGGAGAGTAATTACTGAATCGACGGAACAAGCTCGTATCGCTTTTCCAGCAAATCTTCCAGGCTCCCCGAGCTGTATCCGGGAAGGTCTTTGATCGCGTCAGGTGCATTCGAAAGGCCCGAATTGAAATCCCGAGTGGGTTTGTGATACCAGGGCCCCTGCTGACCCGCAAAAATTACCGTTCCGGATTGATCGATCATGAACAACCGGACAGGCCAGGCGCCCCAACGCACAGCGGCGGCATCGTCCACCCGATCTACTAAAACGGGAAACTCAATCTCTCTTTCGGTGGCAAATTCGAGGGCTGCCATCCTTCGTTCTTTGTCTGTGCCGGGATCCGGAGCTGCGAATGATGTCCGACCGGCGAAGTGGTTGTCCCCCGCGGGGTGAGCTTCCCGAATATAAACCAGATAAAAGTCTACTTTTCTGCCGAATCGCTTCCACAATTGATTGACGGCTTCGCCCGAATGTTGCGTAGCACTGCAGGATCGGCTTCCGAAAAACAGGACTACAGGCTTTCTCTGATGCAACTCGCTCAGCGTATGAGTATTCCCTGTTTGGGCATTCGTGAGCGCAAATGACGGCGCCCTTTCTTGCTCTTTGGGAGCATTATGGAGTCGGTCCCCGATCATCCCCTGGATGTGTTCAGCGGTTTGCACAGATTTTCCCGCCCACTGGTCGGTAGCAGGGGTCACTTCGGCCATCTCGGGTGAGGAATTCTGTTCGCATCCTGCACCACTGAAGAACAGGGCTGCGGCGATACTTGTGAGTGTCGCCTTCAATTTTTCATGTTTCGTCTGCACGTCGGTGACACTAACCCATTTCAGTCCGGTTTGTTTTGGAAAGAGCAGAATCTGCAAGCTCCCACCTTTCCAACAAACCCGCCGCAGGCCTTGCAGCCCGCAAAGAAAAAACGGGCAAACCAATTCGCAGCGGGCGAACTTTTCTTCCGGTCTGAAGTCCGCCGGGGCACGACCGCGGACGACTCACACCTGCCCGAACTTTGAAGTCGAGTCTTGAGTGGTGTTGATCAAAGCGACTCTGCCAGCTTCGCGGGATCGAACTGCCCCGCTTCCACCTCGTGAATCAGCACGGTGTACCGGATCCGGAAGCGCTCCCCTTTCTTCACCCTCGTAGTCACGTACGGCTCGTGGCGTTCTTTGGGTTGCTTTGGAAACGGGTTGGAAACAAGGACGCCGTAGTCGCGGCTGTGGGACCAACTGGGGCGCGGATTTTCCGGGTGCGGAACGACCAGCAACCCGATTCGCTTGCCGTCGACTTCGCCCGAATAGTTGATCCACTCGAATTCTTTTCCCCAGGTCCCGGCACCGTTGTTCTCGCCGCGGTCATTGACGATTTCGCCGTTCCCGCCGTTCACCCGCAGCGGGCTGGCGATTCGGAAGGCGAGGCCGCTTTCCTCCTGATCACCGAATACAAAATCACGATCCTCGTTGTAGAACTCCGCATCCCAGTCGAGAACGATCCCGGATTCAGTCTGCCTAAACTGATAGCGGGTGTCCTGCAGACAAATTGTCCGGGATCCATCCACGCCGAGAT
The DNA here is from genome assembly GCA_013003335.1 of Verrucomicrobiales bacterium. Lineage (GTDB taxonomy): Bacteria > Verrucomicrobiota > Verrucomicrobiia > Verrucomicrobiales > DEV007 > JABDJT01. Next base: position 8,783 of record JABDJT010000252.1, read on the forward strand.
ATCGATCCTGGGTCGCGAAGCTCGCCCTCCCCTTTTCACCGTTCGGCTCTTCGAGAAATCTTTCAAACTTCACCTTCGACTTCAATCGCCAGTAGTCATTTCCGTCAATCCAGCCAAACCCCATCCAGATCCCCGCGTGCATCACTGGATGAATGATCCCGTTTTCGCCCTTGTAACCGGGATCGAGATCCTCCGGCCTTCTCGGGGGGAAATTCCTTGTCACCTGGATTCCGGAAGGAGTTTTCACATTCACAAACGCGCGCCGTGTCAGCTTGTCGTGGTTGAGGAGATAGGTGGCGACTTGCGTTTGGCCGAGAAAAAGCTGCAGCTCGTTTTCGACCCGCCGGAATTCGAATTCGCCATCCGCCGCCTGGATCGGCTCCGGTTTTTGTAACGTCAAGAGCCAGCCTGTCAAATCGGCGAGCTGCTGGCTCGACATCATCGCACCGAACCCGGCAGGCATCGCGGAAATCGGCAGCCCCTCGCGGTGATCGATCTCGTTCCGCGGAATTTTAACCGTCGCGCCGCCCGTCAGGGCCAGGGTAACATGGCGGCCGGTTTCCTCGAGGATGATGCCCGAGAAGGCGTCACCGTCTTTCGTGAAAATCGCATGAGCCGCGAATCCCTCAACGATGTCGGCACTTGGATTGATAATCGATTCGATGAGCATTTTCGCATCGGCGCGGGATCCGATTTCGGTGAGGTCGGGCGCATGATTGTTTCCGATACCACCCACCTGGTGGCAGGACGCACAGTTCGCTCCCGCG
>JABDJT010000275.1 GCA_013003335.1 Verrucomicrobiales bacterium
CGGCGTGGTTCCCGTTGATGAACTGGTCGAAACGTTCCCGCTGGATGACGCCCTCGGAGCATTCGAAGCGAGTTTTGAAAAAACGACGCCGAAGGCGTTGATGATGGCTTGAGAAATGAGCGAACGAGTTCTCATCACCGGCGCGACAGGCTGCATTGGTTCAGCCACCGTGACCTGGCTTCGCGAAAACGGTTTCGATGACATCGTCGCTTTCACCCGCTCGGGAAAGTCGGAATCCACCGAAGCGATCGCGGGAGATATTTCGGACCGTTCTGCGGTTGAGAAAGCCGTTTCCACTGTTCGACCCAGCCGGATCATTCATTTGGCAGCCTTTCAGTCACCGGATTGCCAGGCTAATCCATTCCGGGGTTTGGAAATCAATGTTCACGGCACTCACTTTTTGCTCGAGGCAGCCGCAAAACTTGGATCCGGTCATTTGAAACGGTTTGTGTTTGCCAGCTCAGCGGCTGTATACGGACCACGTTCGCTGTATCCCGGAAAAACCGTCACCGAGGATTGCGGACTTCAGCCGCCCAACTTGTACGGCTACTGGAAGGTTGCGGGAGAAGGAGCGGCGCAGGCTTTCCATCTCGAATCCGACGTGCCGACTCTTTCTCTCCGCCTCGCCACAACCTACGGTCCGGGACGGGATCTGGGCCTCACCAGCGCCCCGACCACTGCCTTGAAACACGCTGCCCGGGGCGAAGATTTCGCGATGCCGTACGTCGGAAGGGAACACTACCATTTTGTCGATGACGTTGGGGCCGCGTTCGCTATTTCGGCGGTGGAAGAATTTTCCGGGGGATGCGAAGCGTACAACCTTCGGGGACAATCCATGGAAACCACTGAATTTCTCTCGGAGATTCAATCTGTTGCCCGGGAAATGGGTCTTCCGGAATCCAAGCTTTCCACCGCCCCGGATGCCTTCGAGGCTCTGTTTGTCTGCGACCTGGATCAAACGAGAATCTCAGCCAGTTTTCCGGAAATGCCCGAAACGGCAATTCGCGAGGGAATCCGAAAGTCGCTCCAGCATTTCCAAAAGTCCCGGTGATCTGCCGGGCGGATTCCGGAAAACACACGCGGAGGTGACTTGATGGCCTAATCAAGGATTGACAAAATTTTCATAATTTAAGAGTCTAATTAAATTATTTTTTTATCAAATTTATAAAAAACTTGCAAAATTGCGTCTTAAGTGTTGTAATATTCACCTCGAAACACCTTCACAAACTACCTGCCTTCAGCATGCAAAACCTGACCAATCCTCCTCAGGAACCGGGAAATTCCTACCCCAATCCGTTTATTGATGACGTCTTCGTCGATAACATCACAGCCCTGCCGGGCGTGCCGGAGATTCACAACGAACCGATGTCGCATTGCGTCCGGTTGTTCGAAAACCTGATTCGCGATGGCGAACGCGGCCAGCATTGGGGAAATTCCGGACGGACCATCCTCATTGCCTCGCCACGGGCCGGATACGGGAAGAGTCACCTCGTCGGACGCCTGCGAAGCGTCACGGAAAGCCTCGTTGCAGGAATTACCCTGCCTTTCGATCCTTCCCGGACGATCGGCTGGCCTGTCATGCTGGCTTCCGTACTGAGGCAATACCGCGAAGCCCGCTGTCCACAACACGTTGGTTGTTCGTTGCTGGATGAAACGGCACGATTTTTCCTGTCCAATGTCATCCAAGCCGCCATGGCGGAAGGTGCGGTCCAGGAAAGGGATTTACCCGAATCGGAAGTCGCCCTGCGCGTGCAGTTCCGGGACGTGATGGCTCCGGACGCGGGGACCAAGATGATTCCTTGGCTAAGAAAGCGGAATCCGGGTATCTCCGAGGCTGCATCACGCCCGATGTCCTCCCGATGGAAATTGCCGGCCCGATCGGTCAGTTTCTGGACCGGTCTGTATTTGAACCACGTCGACGGAATCGACGATGCCCTCGAACCGTTGCGGGGACTTTCGAACGGAGAAGCACGCGAGCGACTCATCCAGTTTCTCCGAATCGCGACCGAATGTCGGCCGGCCGCTTTCGTAGCGGATCATCTGGATGGGTTTTTCGGATCCGACACCGCCGGAATGGCGATTGCAGAAATCCTGACCAGCCTGCGAACGGAAGTCCCGCGTTCGCTGACATTGCTGTGCCTGAACGAAGATGTGTGGCAGTCGGTTTTTGAAAAACGCCTTCCTTCGGCCTGGCTGGATCGCCTGACCGGCGAACCGGCGACGCTCGGCGGCATCGGAGCGGCATCGGCGAAAATGCTAATCTCTGCCCGCATGCAGGCCATGGGATTTTCACGGGACAAATCGGAACAATTCGCCCTTCGGCTCAGCCAGAAGGCTCGTTGGGAAAGCCCGGAGTCGCCGGTGCTTTATCCCCGCGAAGTCATCCGGGCAGCCCGCCAGTCCTGGGATCAAATCGGAACGCAAGTCATGAATCAGCCGGAACCGATGAGTTCGGCCCCGAAGCCAGAACCGCAAGTTCAAGCGCCCGTCCAAGCTCCGGCCCCCGGTATTGCTTCGCTGTTTCAGCCCACTCAGCCGACTGAAAATTCATCGGTCGAACCGCCTGCCAACCCAATCGCGAGCCAAATGGACGCCCATCGGACAGGTCAGAAAACCGCTCCTGCCAACCAGCCTCCGACTCCGCAGTCTCCACCAGTCACCGAGCCTCCGCGCAACCCGCCGCAGCCGGCTCAACCGGCGCCGGATTTACCTCCCATCGAAACGCCCCCTTCCCCCGCGCGAAATCTCACGGAAATCAGTTCGATTATCGACGAAATCCGCGGAGCGGGGACCCGATCCGTGAGCGAAACAGATTTACCGAAGCAATTCCAGGCCGGTGACCTGCAGGTCACCAATCTCCGGCCGGATGTCGCGCCTGCGAAGCAGGAACAAGCAGATGATCAGAATTCTCCTTCCCTCCAACCCCTTCCGTCCACGGCTCCAGTCCAGCCGGTCTGGGCCGATGACCCGGAGCAACATCTCCAGGATTTGGAAATGGAATTGCTCACCTCGGATTCCGGGCCCAAACCGTGGAATCTGAACCGCATCGGCCAATTGATTCGCGAGGTCGGACGCCAGTACAGTGGCGTCGCCCAGGTCGAAGAAGCCGTTCCTGGCAGCCGGGATGGATGCCTGCGCTGGACGGTAAAAAATCAGATTGTCATGCTCGGCTTTGAGTCGCCCCGAAACGTCGCTTTCTGGAACACGGTTTTGCAACGGGCCATTGCCGCGTCCGGTTCGGCAAAAGTGACCGTGCTCTCCCACCAGAGCGATCCGTTCGACGCCCGATCACTCGCCAGCTTCGGGGTCGACCAGGCCACCGCGATGCGATACATCGATGTCGTCGAATTGAGCGAAGGAGACGTCGCCTTGCTGTATGCATCCGAACGATTCCTCGCAGAATCCGACGCCGCCGGTCATGCCGAAGCCGCAATCGCCATGATCGCCCGCCGGCTGGACCCGTTCTGGCGCCGTCTCGCGCGCCCGCTCTCGACTGGATCGACCGCTTCCGGATCTCCATTCTGAAGCTCCGACCTGGAAATCGATCCAACAGGGTTGATTCGTTGAACCTTCCCTGTTGATTCGAAAAGGGGTCGCTCAAATCCTCCATTGAACAAGAGGGCCGCTCCAGCGTATCGTGAGCGGCCTCTTTCGTTCCATGAAATTGACGACCTGCCAAACCACCTGGTTGATTGCATCCTTCCTGCTGATTCCCCGGCAGGGCGGACAGGATGCTCACGCGCAGGAGAAAGAAATCTCCTTCAACCGCGATGTCCGCGGGATCTTGTCGGAGAACTGCTTTTTCTGCCACGGGCCGGATGCAAACAAGCGGAAAGCGGATCTGCGGCTCGATGAACCGGGAAACTTCGAATCCGATGAACTGTTGGCGCGGATTTTTTCGGATGACCCGGATGAAATGATGCCGCCGCCGGAGTCGAATCGCTCGATCTCGGACAAGGAGCGTGCGGTTTTGAAAAAGTGGATCGCGGAAGGCGCGGAGTATGAGGGGCATTGGGCATTTGAGCCTCCGGCCCGAACATCGAACGTCGAACTTCTAACGTCGAACACCGAACGAGCAAATGAGATCGATTTTTTTGTCGAGACACGATTGAAGAAAGAAGGACTGAATTTTTCGCCGGAGGCGGATAAGCGGACGCTGATTCGGCGGCTATCGCTCGATTTGATCGGGCTACCGCCGACGGTCGAGGAAGTGGAGGCGTTTGTGAAAGATGAGTCGGCCGAGGCGTATGAAAAAGTTGTCGACCGGCTGATGGCGTCGCCGCATTACGGGGAACGGATGGTTTTGCCGTGGCTGGATGCGGCGCGGTATGCGGACTCGAACGGATTTCAGGGCGATGGCGACCGGCACCAGTATATTTGGCGGGACTGGGTGGTGAATGCGATGAATGCGAACATGCCGTTTGATCAATTTACGATCGAACAAATCGCGGGCGATCTTTTGGAAAATCCGACGCAGGATCAGCTGATTGCGACGGGTTTTAACCGGAATCACGTCATCAACGGCGAAGGCGGGGCGATCGCGGAGGAGCAGCGGAACAACAATGTTTTCGACCGGGTCGATACGACGGCGACGACGTTTCTCGGGCTGACGATGGCATGCGCGCAGTGCCACGATCACAAGTACGACCCGCTCAGCCAGATCGATTACTACCGGTTTTTCGCGTATTTCAATAACCTGCCGGAGAGCGGAAAGGTGGATCGCCGGCTTGGTCGCGTGATGGTGGGGAATCCGGTGATTGATGTTGCCACTGAAGAACAAATCGCGAAGCGCAAGGAGTTCGACAAGGCGATTTCGGCGAACAAAAAATCGATTCGGGACAACCAGAAAGCGATCGATGTGGAAGTGGACAAGTGGTGGAGCGCGCTGCCGAAGGAAAAAGTGTCGAAGCGCTTGCTGCCGGTTTTTGGTCGCGAATTCGGAACGCTCGACGGCTACAACCAGGGCTACGCCCGGGAGGAGTATTTGCGGCAGTCAGCGAACGCGGATTGGAAAAAATGGCAGGCGGATTTGGACAACGCCAACAAGGGCCGCGATGCGCTGATGAAGCAGATGAAGGTCGTGATGGTGATGGGTGAGTTGGAGGGCGACAAGAAACGGAAAACGCATTTGCTGGAGCGTGGCGATTATTTGGCCCACGGGCCGGAGGTGCAGCCGGGCGTGCCGGAGCATCTCCACGATTTGCCGAAAGACGCGCCCGCCAACCGGCTCGGCCTCGCGAAATGGCTCGTGGCGCCGGAAAATCCGCTGACCGCACGCGTGATCGTGAATCGCTACTGGCAGCACTTTTTCGGGATGGGTCTGGTGAAAACGGCGGAAGATTTCGGTGTGCAGGGCGAGCTACCGTCGCACCCGGATTTGCTGGACTGGCTCGCGGTCGAATTTCGCGAAAGCGGCTGGAACGTGAAAGCGATGCACAAAAGAATCGTGATGAGCCGGACCTATCGGCAGGATTCCAGTGTGTCGCCGGAGCTGCGGAATCGTGACCCGGAAAACCGACTGCTCGCTCGCGGAGCGCGTTTCCGTTTGCCCGCGATGCTGCTTCGCGATCAGGCGCTGGCCTTGAGCGGGCTTTTGAAAAAAGACATTGGCGGTGCGCCGGTTTATCCGTATCAGCCGGAGGGATTGTGGCACGAATTCAGTTATGAAAAATTCCGTTACACACCGGACACGGGCGAAAAATTGTATCGCCGCAGTCTCTACACCTTCTGGCGCCGGACGGTCGGTCCGCCAAACATATTCGACGCCGCGAACCGCCAGGTTTGCATGGTGAAACCCTCGCGGACAAACACGCCGCTGCACGCG
>JABDJT010000566.1 GCA_013003335.1 Verrucomicrobiales bacterium
CAATCCCGGAGCAATCTGGAACCTGGAAAACGCCGGCAAGGGCGGACTGATTCTCTGGCCGCTGTTCGGCGCAACCAATCAACTTCTAGCCGGACTCGCTTTTCTCGTCATCACGTTTTGGATGTGGCGGCGCAACCTGCCGGTCTGGTTCATCGCCATCCCCATGATCTTCATGCTGATCCTTCCCGGGATCGCCATGGCCATCAAGATTTTCGTCGGCGAAACCTCTTTTCTCGCCACGAAAAACTGGCTCCTTGTGTTCATCGGCATCGCCACCATGGCCCTGCAGATCTGGATGATCGTCGAAGCCCTGATCGCCTGGCCGAAAGCCCGGGGCGTTCTCGAGCCGCAACTTGAACCGCTGCCGGCGGGTGGTGCGGTGAACGAGGGCGGGCGATCGTGCTGAGAACAGTTGACCGCATCCGGTTTCCGTCGGGGAAATCTACGTTCCTGTCAGCGTGCGATCGAGCGGACTGCCCGTTCCGGCCCCGCTGAAATTCTGCGCGACGTGGGTGTAGATCATCGTGGTGGATAGATCGGCGTGACCGAGCAGCTCCTGCAACGTTCGAATGTCTGTTCCGGATTCGAGGAGGTGCGTGGCAAAGGAGTGCCGGAAATCATGTGAGCGAAACGGTTTTTCGATCCCGGCCTTCCGCGCGGCCTCCTGCAGGGCCCGGCTGTAGGTGCTTTCGTGAAGATGATGCCGCCGGCAAATCCCGGTATCCGGGTCGGTGGAATTTTTCGGGGCGGGAAACAACCAGAACCACTCCCATCGCTCCCCGGCCCGCGGATTTTTCCGCTCGATCGCACCGGGCAGAGCGACCCCCGGTTCGTTTTGTTCCCGATCCGCCCGGTAAAACCGGCGGGTTTCCTGTTTCCATTCTGCGAGTCGCTCAGTCAAGCTGGCGGGCACAACCGTCACCCGGTCGCGATCCCCTTTGCCGGACCGGATCGTAAGCTGCCGGCGCTCCAGGTCCAGATCCTTGATTCGCAGTTGCAACAGCTCGCTTACCCGAAGGCCCGCTCCGTATTGCAGCTCCGCCGCGAGTCGACAATGCTCCGGCACCTGTTCGAGGATCCGTAAAATCTCCCCGAAACTGAAAACATTGGGGATCCGCTTCGGCCTTCTCCGGAAAGTCACTCTCAGGTCGACATCCTCCCGGCCGCACACGTCGCGAAAATAGAAATTCAGGGAATTGAGGGCCTGTTTCTGGGTGGAAAAGCTGACCTTTTCCGTTGTCACCAGCGCCGACAGCCATTCGCGGGCGCGTTCTTCGCTCATGGCGGCGCGTTCGTCACCGGCAAATTTGGCGAACCGGCCCACCCAAGCGGAATAAGTCTGCCGGGTCCGCCGGGCCAGTCCACGCCGGCCACCGGCCTGCTCGACGGCATTGCGAACCCGCTCATACAACGACGTCCCCGGTTTTCCGCAGTCCTCACAAAATCGCAGGTATTTCAGGAACCAGCGAAATGCCTGCGCCCATTGGTCCAGCTGCCAGGGTTGACGCGGTTTTGGCGTGACCTGTGCCTTCCAGAACATCCGCGCAGAATCCCGTCCCGGTGGAAGTTGCCGGTGGATCCGCCAGGATTCATACCAGCCCAGAACCAATTCGAATCCGGACTTCTCGGAGCGGGTCAGATTGCGGGACCGCTCCAAATCTTTTCGCCAGTCAAAGGTGAACGTATTTTCACTGTTCATTTCATCGCTATCCAGCCAACTCCTCAGGCGAAAATCAAGTGAAAAAATGAACAGTGGTTCATTTTTAAACCTCTGATATCCAAATAGTTCAGCATCCCAAACCAACGCTACCTCCTGGAAAGGACATCCGGAAATTCAATGAACCTGAATTAATTTCCGGCGATCCGGTCCGGAACTGCCTCGTCGTTGGTGATTGACAGTAAACGGGGAACGAATTTGGATAGGAGAACCGTTGGATCAAGCCGGCCCGGAGCCGGAGTTATGATATCCGACGATTAATACTGTTCTCTGTAAGATAGTAACTCCAATGAAACCCACCTACGTGAGTTTGCTCATGATCATGCTTCAAGGCATCTGGTTGACCCAAAATTGCCTTGCAGACGAAACGTTTTACGAAGTGCTCAAGGCCGGTGCCTGGAAAGACTCAAAGGAGGATATCACCGTCAAGACGGCAAGAGTCGCTACTTCCGGAGAACAGAAAATGGAATCGGAGTCGACCATTTTTCTGAAACGTGGTGAACCGGACATGGTGTTGATCGGACCCATGTACAATGGTGAGCCGGGGAAGCGCCTGCTGACGGATGCGCATATTCTTGGTTGGAGTGATGACAACTCAGGTGCCTCCTATAAACGAGTTGCTTCGGCAGAGGACCGTTGGGGGTTTTTGATAACCACGCCCATGGGGGAAGCTTTTCTGATTCCCTCTGCCGAGTGCGTTTCGTACCTTGATAAGAATTTCAAGATTACAGAAGTGGAAGTAGCAGAAGGTGAGAACCCGAAAATCCATTTTGCGCTCAAAACAGAGCCAGTAGACGAGATTCTAAAGATATTTGTCGAACAGGAAGCAAAGTTCGAAGGCATGTTGGAGATCGATCCGGAAACGCGATTCGTTCGCTCTTTGGATTTGCACTTTGTCAGAGGTGGCTCCACGCGGCGAGAGAAAATCTCGGCCAACTATGAGGTCGGTGAGTTGGCTGCAGAACTATTCGAGATCCCGGATGAAACACGTAAGAGGCTCGATGCTTTACGGACAAAAGCCAGAGAACAAGGCAGCGCACAGTGACCTGCTCTCCGCCCCCAGTTTTCTTGCGTCATGGCTTCGAATCCGCTTCAATTCCCTCAAGAGATCACTCGCTCTGTTCCGCAGGCACGTGGCTTTTGACGTTCGGTGTGGAAAGATGCTGCGCTTTTTTAAAATGATGGCAGTGATGGTCCTGCCCGTTTGGGTGT